>JAABQE010000198.1 GCA_011391655.1 Hydrogenophilales bacterium | reverse complement strand
CAAGTTTTGCGGTAAATCGGTTCAAAAATGGCCCCTTGCCAGTACGCGTGCTTCACGCAGCACGTTTAATAGCGGCAAATATGGAGCCAAATGAAGCGAAGAGGCGCGCCGGGCAAGGCGGCGAAGCGTTGTCTTTACCGGTTACGGCTGGGCAATCCCGGTTCGGCGGACGATAAATCGCAGAAAAAGATTCACGTCCCCATCAAACGCTGTGCCGCACGCGCCAGCGGAGCAGGCAGACGGTGCAGCACCAACTCGGGGTCGAGTGCATCGAGCAGGTTTTTGACTGTGAGGCCGAGTGCGGTGTCACCCTCGCTCACCAGGCGGCGGCTGAAGAAGAGGCTGTCGGGGTCTTCGCGACGGCTGAGCAGCAGCA
Organism: Hydrogenophilales bacterium; assembly: GCA_011391655.1. Next base: position 11,211 of record JAABQE010000198.1, on the reverse strand, counting down.
GAAAGTCGCGGGCGGTGGCGCTGATGGTGAGATCGGGCGCTCCGCTATCCGGCGAAAATCCGCGCTGGGTGACGGTGAAGCGCAGGCTGAGCCCGATGTCCTTGACGCGAATGGCATAGCGGCGGCCAACCAGCGGCTGCCAGTCGAGCGTTTTGAGCGCAGGCCACAACAGGTGGTTTGCCAACATTGAAAAAGCCCGGCTGGGCGGCGCGACCGGAAGCCGGGTGACCAGGTTGGCCAGCGGTGCGGGGAAAGCAAGATTCAACATGGCGTCATTCCTGAAAAAAAGACCGCTGCGTTAACGCACGGCGTCGGCCCAGTTGTTGGGGGTTTCGTATAAGCGCACCCGTTGCAGCCGCAGCTGGTTGCCGTAGGTATCGAGGTAGGCTGCGTCGAGGATGCGAAACGCTTCGGCGGCGAGGTTTTCTGCGGTCGGCACAAATGGCAGCACGACCGTTTTATGGTCGGGCAGGCTTGCCAGAAAATCGACCACGCTGCGATCCCCCTGGTACACCAGAAAGGCATGGTCCCACTGGTTGACCAGCACGCGGTTGGCGATATTTTTCACGTCGGAAAAATCCATCACCATGCCCTGCTCCGCCATTCCCTCGGTTTGGATGATCTCGCCGGACAGGGTGATTTCGATGGCGTAACGATGCCCGTGCACATGCCGGCATTGGCTGGCGTGATGGGGGATGCGGTGACCGGCATCGAATTCCAGTCTGCGCGTGATCAACATTTCAGGTGTCCGACCATGTCAGGCGTGTTTCTCCATGCTGTTTTCAAGGCCCGCGCGACCATGCCAGTAGCCGTCGACCGCCTGTCCGGGCATGATGCGCGCCAGTTCGCTGGCGGCATCAGCCTCGCCCGCCAGCGCCGCCTGAAAAGCGTCGATTACGCGTCCCATATGCCGCGACTGCGGCGACAGACGCAGGCTGGCGATGCCAAGTTCACCGAGGCCATCCAGTTCGCCAATGAGATTGTAGACACCGGCGGACTGCGTCTGGATGCCGTTGAGCGTCAGAAACGGCTCGCCTTCGCGGGTGGACAACAGCAAGCCGTCCGGATGGTCGAGGCAGCGGAACTGGCAATCGTCCTTGGGCAGGTTGTAGTGGCGCGCGGTGAAGCAGCGCGCCGAATACGCCAGCGGCAAGCGGCCGTAGGCAAACACCTCGGTTTCCATGCCGGCCGGCGCGCGTTCGAGCAGCGCCGCCAGCGTGGTGCGTGACATTTCCACCGGCGGCAGCCAGCATTGCGCGCCCAGCCCGGCGAGCACATCCAGCGTGTCGGGATTGTAGACATTGAGCGCGTGCCCAGCGACGAAAGGCACGCCTGCTTCGGACAGCAACCGCACTGCGCCCCACTCGTTGGCTTCGACCTGAAAGCGGCCGTCGCCCACGATCCGGCGCAGCGTTTTGAGGTCGGATTCGGACTCGATCAGGGTCTGGCTGGAAAGCACCACCTCCTTGCCGGCGGCGGCGAGTTGCTCGGCAATGGCCAGCCAGTCCGGCAGGCGCAGCAGGTGGCGGCGCGAGCAGACCGTTTCTCCCAGATAAACGCGCGCGACCGGCCAGTTCGCGGCCTCGGCGTAGAACGCGAGCATGTCGTCGCGCGACCAGTAATAAAGCAGCGGACCCAGACTTAAATTCATGGCAGCCTCATTTCCACGGACGGTGGTAGGCGCCGAGCGTATGGCTCTGCCCTTCGGATAATTTGTTCAACTCGGCCTGCCAGGCAGGCGAGGGCTTGAAAGCCTCGGCGTTTTTCTTCACCGCATCGATGGCGGCGCGCCACACTTTCGTCACCTGCGTCACGTAGGCCGGGCTGCGCTGGCGGCCTTCGATCTTGATCGCGGCAATGCCGATTTTCAGCATCTCGGGCAGCAGGTCGAGGGTGTTGAGGCTGGTCGGTTCCTCGATGGCGTAATAGGTTTCGCCGCCAACTTCGAAGCGGCCCTTGCACAGGGTCGGGTAGCCGGCCTTTTCGTCCTTGCCATAGCGGTCGAGCAGCACGCCGTTGAGGCGCGATTCCAGCCCGGCTGGCGTGTCTGTCCACTGCACCGCTTTCGGCGGTGAGCACACACCCGCCGAGTTGGGCGATTCGCCGGTGCAATACGATGACAGCAGGCAGCGCCCTTCCACCATCACACAGAGGCCGCCGAAGCCGAACAACTCGATCTCGACCTCGGTGTGCTGCACCACGTTTTCCACCTGCGGCAGCGACAGCACGCGCGGCAGCACGGCGCGCTGGATGCCGAAGTGTTCACGGTAAAAATTCACCGCCTCGTAGCTGGTGGCCGAGCCCTGCACTGACAGATGCAGCCGCAGTTGCGGATGCTGCTTCACCGCGTAACGCATCAGGCCAGCGTCGGCGAGAATCACTGCGTCCATGCCGAGTTTCGCCGCACGGTCGACCGCGCCGGTCCAGCGGCTCCAGGTATCCGGCTGCGGATAGGTGTTGAGCGCGAGCAACACCTTGCGGCCGCGGTCGTGCGCGTAACGCAGCCCTTCGGCGGCCTGCGCCTCGTCGAAGTTGAGGCCGGGGAAGGCGCGTGCGTTGGTGTTGTCGCGAAAGCCCATGTAGACGGCGTCGGCGCCGTGGTCGATGGCGGCCTTGAGTGAAACCAGGCTGCCCGCCGGGCAGATCAGATCAAGCGGCATGCAATTCCTCCTTCCAGATGTGCTCCGCACGCGCGCCCTGGCGGCTGTCGCGCCGTGCCAGTTCGTTGGCGATGCCGTTCAAGATGTCCCATTTTTTGGCGCACCACGCGGGCGCCAGCAGGATGTCGGGCGAGGCGGTGCCGGTGACGCGGTGGTACAGCACCTGCCACGGCGTGCGCTCGATCAGGTCGGCGGCGATGCGCACATAGTCCGCTTCGGCCAGCGGCGCGTATTCGCCGCGCTTCCATTCAATAGCCAATTTTGTGTGTTTCACCACGTGCAGAGGATGCAATTTGAGACCATCCACCCCGACCTCGAGCACACGGTCGAGGCTGGCGTGGCAGTGGGATTCATCCTCACCCGGCAGGCCGACGATCAGGTGGCAGCACACCGGGATGCCGCGTGCGCGCGCTGCCCGCGTCGCCGCTTCGTATTCGGCAAAACCATGGCCGCGGTTGACCCGTTCCAGCGTGGCGTCGAAGGCCGACTGCAGGCCCAGTTCCAGCCACACCTCGTGACCGCGCTCACGGTATTCCGCCAGCAAATCCAGCACCGGCGGCGGCACGCAATCGGGCCGCGTGCCGATCGACAATCCCATCACGTCGGGCGCTTCCAGCGCGGCGTCGTAGAGCGCGCGCAGTTCGTCCACGTGGGCGTAAGTGTTGGTGTAGGCCTGGAAATAGGCGATGAAGCGGCGCGCGCCGGTGCCCTTTGCAATACGGCCACGCGCGCGCTCAAACTGGTCGGCCAGCGGAATCTGGTCGCGCGCCCCCGGCGCGAAGGATTTGTTGTTGCAGAAGGTGCAGCCGCCGATGCCTTTGCTGCCGTCGCGGTTGGGGCAGGTAAAGCCGGCGTCGAGCGCAATCTTGTGCACCCGTTCGCCATGCCGCTCCAGCATGGCGCGGCCAAACGTGTGGATATGATCGGTAAGGACGCTCCGCCCGCGAGGGGCAGGCCGTGGTTGTAAAGATGCTGTCCCAAGGGATACACCTTCGGATAAAGCCTCAACAACCACGCTCACGCCGCCTCAGCCACCGACTCGTGAACAATCAACCCGGGATCCACCCGCTCAAGCTTCACGCCGGTCAGCAGATAATCGAGCAGGTCCTGCACCGGTCGGATTTCACTGCCGAAAGGCAGCGGCTCCGACCCGCGAAAGAACAACCCCTTGTGGACATCGCCCTTCAACGCCGCCACCAGTTGTGAATCGATGCAGAACTGGCCGGCTTTTTCGAGGCCATCGCGCAGGCCGCATTGCGTCAGACAGTGCAGGCCGATGGCGCAGCGCTTGGGGTCGGCTTTGGCCACCGCCTGTAATTTGGTTTCGCGCTTGAGGTAATTGGCGAGCCAGGGCGTTTTTACCGCACGCGCAGGCAAGCCGGCCACACTCATGAAGGTGACGATGTCTTCAGGCTTGGCTTCGGCCAGCACACGCTTGAAATTGGGATGAGCGTCGCCTTCCCTGGTGACGGCGAACGGCGTACCGAGCTGCACTGCGGCAGCGCCCAGCGCCAGCGCGGCCAGCAGTTTTTCGTGACTGTTGATGCCGCCACCGACGATGACGGGAATCTGCCCGCGCGCAATGCCCAGGTCGTCGAACAGTTTGAAAATACCGGGCAGCACCTCGGCAACATCGAAGCGGACATGCCCGAGCTCGGACGGATTCGGCGCACCGAGGTGACCGCCTGCATAGAGCGGATGCTCGATCACGATGGCGTCCGGCAAGCGTCCGCCGCCCCCCGATTTCTTCAGACGTGCCCATTTTTTTAGCACAATGGCGACACCGCGCGCATCCGACAGAATCGGGATCAGCGCAACCTCGGGATAGCCCTCAACCAGTTCTGGCAAATCCAGCGGCAACCCTGCCCCCATCACGATGGCCTGGGCACCCGAGGCACACGCCTGGCGCACGATAGACGGATACTCATCCACCGCCTTCATCACATTGACCGCCACCAGCCCATGGCCTGCCGCGATGTCGAGCGCGGCCTTGATCTCGCGGTCGAGCGCAATCAGGTTCAGCCGGTTGAGTTCTTCCTTGTCGCGGCAATGCTTCGCCTGCTCCGACAGATCAGCATGATGGTGGCGCAGGTCGATGCTCGCAATCGTGCCCATCGCACCCGCCCGTGCCACGGCGCCAGCCAGCCGGTGAGCCGATACCCCGACCCCCATGCCACCTTGAACGATGGGCAGCAAGCTGCGGCCACGGATAGCAAACGAGCTGGGCGCTGTCATGCCGGTCTTTCAAACAATATTTAGAGCGGCCATTGTAGCAAATTAAAGATTTGTGCATCTTTAAGTAATGCGATGACCGCCGGGTGGCACGCCGGGGTTCACCCACTTCGCCTAAACGCCTACAATGGCGGCCCTTACTGTAGGTCTCCCCCGCATGTTCACCGGCATTATTCAATCCATCGGCCATATCCACGAATACGACGCGCTCGGCGCGGATGCACGCATGGTGATTCGTGGCGGCGGGCTGGATTTTTCTGACGTCGCGCTGGGCGACAGCATTGCGGTAAACGGCGTCTGCCTGACGGCAGTAGCGCTGGCGCCGGACAGCTTTACGGTGGACGTGTCCGCCGAAACCCTGCGCTGTACCGAAGGCTTTCTGCCAGGTGCTGAGGTCAATCTGGAAAAGGCATTGCGCCTGGCAGATCGACTCGGCGGCCATCTGGTTTCGGGGCACGTAGACGGCGTCGGCACGGTGCATCGTTTTATGCCGGTGGGTGAATCACATTTGCTTGAAATCGACGCGCCTGCCGAACTCGCGCGCTACATCATCCGCAAGGGATCAATCACGGTGAACGGCGTGTCGCTGACGGTGAATGCGATCGATGGCGTGCGCTTTTCTCTGAACCTGATTCCGCACACGCTCGAAATGACGACACTGAAACATCTGCAAGCCGGCAGCCGGGTCAACCTGGAAGTCGACATGATTGCGCGCTACGTCGAGCGCCTTTCGCTATTTACCCATCCAACGGACCAAGATTGATGAGCCTCGCCTCCACACTAGAAATCGTCGAAGAACTGAAAGCCGGCCGCATGGTCGTGCTGGTCGACGAGGAAGACCGCGAAAACGAGGGGGATCTGGTGATGGCCGCCGAATTCGCCACCCCGGATGCAATCAACTTCATGGCCAAATACGGTCGCGGACTGATCTGCCTGACTTTGACCGATGATCGTTGCCGCCAACTCGGCCTGAAACAAATGGTGAGCGACAACCAGACGCCGCATGGCACCGCGTTCACCGTGTCGATCGAAGCAGCCACCGGCGTGACCACCGGCATTTCGGCAGCTGACCGTGCCGTCACCATCCAGGCGGCAGTGAAGCGTGATGCTCTGGCCACCGACATCATCCAGCCCGGCCACATCTTTCCGCTACGCGCGCAGCCTGGCGGCGTGCTGGTGCGCGCCGGCCATACCGAAGCCGGTTGTGATCTGGCCGGGTTGGCAGGACTGGAGCCCGCCTCGGTCATCTGCGAAATCCTCAAGGACGACGGCACCATGGCACGGCTGCCCGACCTGGTGCCATTCGCACAGGAACACGGGCTGAAAATCGGTGCCATCGCCGACTTGATCCATTACCGCAACCAAACCGAAAGCCTGGTCGAGCGTGCCGCCGACCGCCTGATCCAGACGGTGTATGGCGCATTCCGCCTGATCGCCTATCGTGACAAGTGCGCTGGCGAAACCCACCTCGCGCTGGTCAAGGGTGAAATTCACGCCGACCGCGAAACCCTGGTGCGCGTGCATGAGCCGTTAAGCGTGATGGACTTTCTCGACGTCACCGGCGGCGGCCACTCGTGGCCGATCATGGGCGCGATGGAGCGCATCGCCGAATCGCAGTCCGGCGTCATCGTGTTGCTGCATCGCCCGGAGACCGCCGACGCCTTGCTTGCTCGTGTCAACCCAGCGCGCATCAATCCAGTACAGGGCGCTGAGCGCAAGTACGACCTGCGCGACTACGGCATCGGCGCGCAGATCCTGCGCGACCTCGGCGTCGGCAAAATGAAATTGCTGGCCAGCCCACGCAAAATGCCGGCGATGGATGGCTTCGGCCTCGAAGTCACCGGCTATCTCGACAAGGCTTAAAAGGACACGAATATGGGAACCAACAGCGATATCACCGAACTCGACCCGGTTTATCAGGGCGCAGGACTCAAAATCGGCATCGTCATGAGCCGCTTCAACAAAGACATTTGCGAAGGCTTGTTGTCATTTTGCGAAATCGAACTGGCCAGACTCGGCGTCGCCAAAGACGATGTGCTGCTGGTCGATGTGCCCGGTGCGCTTGAACATCCGCTGGTGCTGCAAAAAATGGCGCAGTCGGGCAAGTTCGATGCGCTGATCGCCATTGGCGCCGTGGTGCGTGGCGACACCTATCACTTTGAAATTGTCTGCAACGAATCTGCGCGCGGTATTCTCGATGTGCAACTGGAAACCGGTGTACCCATCGCCAATGTCATCCTCACGGTCGACACCGAGGAGCAAGCGCATGTGCGCATGGCCGAAAAAGGCCGCGATTCTGCGCGCGTGGCGGTTGAAATGGCCAACCTGTTGAAGCGGATCTGAGATGGCCGGTTCCCGCAAACTTGCCCGCTCGTTCACCCTGCAAGGCCTGTATGCCTGGCTGGTGGGCGGCGCTGATGTGACCCTGATCGCGGCCAACCTGGCCGAAGACGAACAGTTCAAGCGCGCCGACGAAGCCTACTTCCGCACCCTGCTCTACGGCGTGATCAAGGAAGAAGACCTGCTCGGCACCCACATCGGCCGCTTCATCGACCGCAAACTCACCGAACTGTCGCCCGTCGAGCGCAGCATCCTGCTGATCGGCGCCTATGAGCTGCTGAATTGCCCCGATGTACCGATGCGCGTCGTCATCAACGAAAGCGTCGAACTGGCCAAATCATTCGGCGGCATCGACGGCCACAAATACATCAATGGCGTGCTCGACAAGCTGGCGCAGGAAATGCGCGCGGTAGAGGCCGGGCAGGCAAAAAAGAAAAAAGTGAGCAGTGAGCCGTAAGCAGTAAGCGGAACCGCTCCCCGCTCACCGTTTACCGCTCACCAACATGGAATTCTCCCTCATCGCCAAACACTTCACCCGCGCCACCCCCGGCGCGGTATTGGGCGTTGGCGATGACTGCGCGCTGCTGGCGCCGACACCAGGCATGCAGCTTGCCGTGTCGTCCGACATGCTGCTCGAAGGCCGCCATTTTTTACCGCAGGACAGCCCCGCTGGCATTGGCCACAAATCGCTGGCGGTGAATCTGTCCGACCTCGCCGCGATGGGCGCGACACCGCGCTGGGCGACCCTGGCCATCGCGCTGCCGGAAGAAAACGACGCCTGGCTGACCGCGTTTGCACGCGGTTTTTTTCGCCTGGCGGATCTGCACGGCATCGAACTGGTCGGCGGCGACACCACGCGTGGCGCGCTCACACTTAGCATCACGGTAATGGGCGAAATCCCACCCGGGCAGGCATTGCGGCGCGATGGCGCGCAGGTCGGCGACGATATCTGGGTTTCCGGTGTGCTTGGCTCGGCGGCGCTGGCGCTGGCCTACCGGCAAGGGCGGCTGTTCATGGAACAGATCGACGCCGCCCGTGTGCTGCCGGCCCTGTATCTGCCGACACCCCGGGTGGCGCTTGGCATCGCGCTGCGCGGGATTGCAAACAGCGCAATTGATATTTCAGATGGCTTGCTGGCCGATCTCGGGCATATTCTGGAGCGCTCCAGTGTGGGCGCACGGCTTGAGTTCAGCGCCTTGCCGATGCTGCCAGTAGTGCGCTCGTATCTGCATGAAACCGTTGCCCGCGATTGCGTGCTGGCGGGGGGCGACGACTATGAACTCTGCTTCACCGCGCCGGCCAGCCACCGCGACGCGATTCACGCCGCCGCTGCCGGCGCAAACGTGGCGGTCACCCGCATCGGCCAGATCACCGCAGAATCCGGCTTGAATGTCATCGATGCCGATGGCCAATCCATCCCTTACCTCAAAACCGGCTATGACCACTTCGCGGCCTGATCTGAAATTTCTGTTCGCGCACCCGGCGCACCTGATCGCATTTGGCTTCGGCAGCGGGCTCGCGCCCAAGGCACCCGGCACGGTCGGCACCCTGCTCGGCTGGCCCCTGTACTGGCTGATCATCGCCGCTGCCCCCGACCTGCCGAACCAGCTCATTTTGCTCATCGCCAGCTTTCTGCTTGGTATCTGGGCGTGCGGCCGCAGCGGCCGTGCGCTCGGCGTCGCCGATCACGGCGGCATGGTGTGGGATGAAATCGTCGCCTTTGCGCTGGTCTTGCTGTTTACTCCGCCCGGCTGGATATGGGCAGGCATCGCGTTCCTGCTGTTCCGTTTTTTTGACATTCTCAAACCCTGGCCGATCCGGCTGGCCGATCGTCGCCTTAAAAACGGCTTCGGCGTCATGTTCGACGATCTCCTGGCAGCGGGCTATGCGCTTGCCCTCATCAAAGGATTGCAATGGCTCGTGTAAGCGACGAAGAACTCCATCAACTCGCATGTGAACTGGGCGATGCGCTGCAGACGCGTGGCTGGATGGTAGCCACCGCCGAATCGTGCACCGGCGGCTGGGTGGGGCAATTGCTCACCGCCATTCCCGGCAGTTCGGCCTGGTACGAACGCGGCTTCATCACCTATGCCAACGCCGCCAAGCAGGAAATGCTCGGCGTGCCGACCGACATCCTCGAAACCTACGGCGCCGTGTCCGAAGAAACGGCCAGCGCCATGGCCGCAGGGGCGCTTGCCCACAGCCACGCGCAAGTCGCGCTTGCGATTTCCGGCGTGGCCGGGCCGGGCGGCGGCACCCCGCAAAAACCCGTTGGCCTGGTGTGCTACGGCTGGGCGCTGGCGGATGGCACGTGCATGTCATCCACCTGCCGCCTTGATGGTGACCGCGAGGAAATTCGCTCGCGCGCCGTCGCGGCGGCAATGCGTGGGCTGATCGAACTGATGGGCGGGAAGCGCTGAACCAATTGAATCGGCCCTGAATTAACCCGCGACCGAATCAACCCAGCACGGGGTCAGCTCAACCCCGAATAAAACGCCCACGCCGCGAACGGCTCGATCTCGTCGCGATTCAACAGCATCAGCTGATACGCATTCGGGTTCATTGCATGATCCGGTGTGGTGTCGACATTCATGCGTTGCAACACGTAGCCGAGCAAGGCGCGGCGTACCTCAACTTCAATCACGCCGTCATTCGCCACACCGTAGTCCAGCAACAAACTCTCGCGTTTAAGGTCATCCAGGCCACTATGCGGCGCAAGCTGGAGGCTCACACTTTCGGTCCAGTCTTCGTCGTATTGCACGCTTGATTCGGCGGGCGTATCAAGGTATTCGGCATGGGTGATGCGCGACAGCACGAAATCGCGAAAGTCGCAGCTTTCCTCGTGATAGGCGCGCACATGCCAGCGGATGCCAGTATTGACCAGCGTATGGGGTTCGAGCAGACGGTGCACCGGGCTGTCCGGGCTTGCATGGTCGTTACGGTCAGACAGCGAACGATAGCGAATCCGCAGTTTGCGGCGGCCATGAATGGCACGCGTGATCTGCGCCAGGATCTGCTGGCTGGGCAAACGGACAGGTAAGGGCAATGATTCACTCGCCAGCCCGTAAATCAGTTCTGCCCCATACGGCCCATTCGCGACTGCCAGGTTAGCGGCAATGACGGGCAAGGCCTTGGCCGGAGTCAGGTCTGAAAACGCCGCAGTAAAGCCTTCATTGGGCACAAAACCAAACACGTTGTGCTGATAGCCCAGGTTGCCGGGGGCCAGATCGCTATACAGCTTGAGGTCTTTGGTCGCTGCCGCGTCCGAAATGCCGAAGGCTTTCGCCACATCGCCCCGCGTTACCACGCCTCCATACCAGGCCATCATCTCGATGTATTGCAGGCGCTGACGCGTCGCCCACTTCACGTCCAGCCACATTTTTTCTTTTGAAATCATATCGCTTGCTCCGGACAAGCCTTGGATGCGGCAAATTATAGGCGCGCGCGACACAAATAAAACAATTAACTTGGTATTTTTTAGTTAGGTAATATTTTTTATTGACACAGTCAAATGTATCGCCTACATTCACTCCATCGCAACCACCACTGGAGAGACAACATGGCCACCCCCACAATGACCGAAGACAAAATGAAGGCACTTGCCGCAGCACTCGGGCAAATCGAAAAACAGTTCGGCAAGGGCTCCGTCATGCGCCTCGGCGACCATGATGTGTCACGCGACATCCAGGCGGTATCGACCGGATCACTGGGACTCGATATCGCACTGGGCATTGGCGGCCTGCCACGCGGCCGGGTGGTCGAAATCTACGGCCCGGAATCGAGCGGCAAAACGACACTCACGCTGCAAGTCATTGCCGAAATGCAAAAACTCGGCGGCACCGCGGCGTTCATCGATGCCGAACACGCGCTTGACCCCTCTTACGCGCAAAAGCTCGGCGTCGACGTCGATAACCTGCTGGTTTCGCAGCCCGACACCGGCGAACAGGCGCTGGAAATCGCCGACATGCTGGTGCGTTCC
>JAABQE010000197.1 GCA_011391655.1 Hydrogenophilales bacterium | reverse complement strand
GATCGCGCCGCGTACGTTGTCGCCATTGGCCAGCATGCCCTGCGCGTTGACATAAGGCGCGCCGGAAACGACGTTTTTATTCTGTTTGGCCTGCATCAACACGCCGCGCCAGTCGGCCAGCCGGTCGCCGGGGCCGCTGATTTCCAGGTGCGCTGCCACGCCGAGAATGCGCGCGCGCAGTTCTTCCTGAAATCCATTCATCACGGAGAGCACCACAATCAGCGCCATGACGCCCAGCGCAATGCCCGCCATCGAGACGATGGAGATGAAGGAAATGAAATGATTGCTGCGCTTGGCGTGGGTGTAACGCAGGCCGATCTGAAGTTCGAAGGGAAGCAAAACAGGACTCGCTGAAGGTTTGCGTCGAGTATGCCACAGCCACCGGGTTCGCCCATCCGATCAGAGCGCCCTTGCTGTAAATCCGCTTACACTCGGCGCATGCTTTTTCTGATTCCGCATTTATTTCCATCTTCGCGTTTGCTGGAAACCGCCGCGCAGGATTTGCAGTTGCCTGCGCTGCAAACGCTGCTCGCGCGCGGCACCCGGATGCGCTGCCCGGACATGGGCACGGAAGCCGCTTTGTGCGACGCGCTGGGAGTCGTACGCCAGCAGGACTGGCCGCTGGCGCCGATTACGGCCATAGCCGATGGCGGGGGCGGAGAGGGCTACTGGCTGCGCGCCGACCCCGTGCATTTGCGGGTGATGCGCGACCGCATCGTGCTGGCGGACAGCAGCGCCTTCGAGTTGTCGCAGCAGGAGGCCGATGCGCTAGTGGCCAGCATCAGCCAGCATTTTGGCGATGCCTTGCGCCCGCAGCCCTTGCATCCCACCCGCTGGTATCTGCATTTTCCGCATGCGCCGCAATTGCGTACCACGCCCTTGTCGGTGGCGAGCGGGCGTGACATCCATCCCCTGCTCCCGCAGGGCGATGCAGCCGGGCCCTTGCGGGTGATGCTGAATGAGTTGCAGATGCTGCTGTTTGAACACCCGGTCAACCAGGCGCGTGAGGCGCGCGGCGAGTTGGCAGTGAATTCGCTGTGGCTGTGGGGTGGCGGCAGTGCGCCTGTTGCCCCGGTGACGGGACGGGTGGTTTATACGCAGGACGAGACGGCGCGTGCGCTGGGCGCGTACTGTGGTTCACGCGTTTATCCGCTGCCTGCGAAATTGGATTCAGCCATGCTGAAAACAGCAGGCATGGTTCTGCTGGATGATCTGACCCTTGCCGGGCAATGTGGTGATGCGTACGGTTGGCGCGAGGCGATGCGCGGGTTGGAGCAAAACTGGTTTGTGCCGCTGCTTGCGGCGCTGCGCATAGTTGATGCGGCTGGCCTGAGTCTGCTCGATCCGGTCAGCGGCAGCGGACTGCATTTGCAACGGATGGATGCCTGGAAAATCTGGCGACGCCCGCACAGTCTGATATCGGGACTGGCGTAAGTCAGATACGCCAGAGCTGGCTTAGATTGGGGTCGCCCACAAATCGTGCTCGTCGGCTTCTTCGATGCGCACTTTAAGCCGCGTCCCTGGTTCCAGATCAAACACCCCTTCGAGATACACCACGCCGTCGATTTCCGGCGCGTCGGCATGGCTGCGTGCGAGGGTGCCGACTTCGTCTTCTTCATCGACGATGACTTCGATTTCGCGGCCAATCTTGGCGTCGAGCCGGGCGGCCGAGATTTCTGCCTGGACTTCCATGAAGCGTTCCAGGCGCTCGTCCTTCAGGTCTTCCGGCACCGCGTCGGGCAAGTCGTTGGCCAGCGCGCCTTCAACCGGCGAATACTTGAAGCAGCCGACGCGATCCAGTTGCGCTTCCTTGAGAAAGGCCAGCAGTTCTTCAAATTCGGCATCGGTCTCGCCGGGGAAGCCGACGATGAAGGTGGAACGCAAGGTGAGATCGGGCACAGCGGCACGCCAGGACTGGATGCGATCCAGGGTTTTTTCGACCGCACCGGGGCGTTTCATCAGTTTCAAAATGCGCGGGCTGGCATGCTGAAACGGGATGTCGAGGTAAGGCAGGATGATGCCGTCTGCCATCAGCGGAATCACATCGTCCACGCTGGGATAGGGGTACACATAATGCAGGCGTACCCACGCGCCCAGGCTGCCCAGCGCGCCTGCGAGTTCGGTCATGCGGGTTTTCAGCGGGCGACCGTTCCAGAAACCCGGGCGGTATTTCACGTCCACGCCGTAGGCGCTGGTGTCTTGCGACACCACCAGCAATTCCTTGACCCCCGCGCCAACCAGCGCCTCGGCCTCGCGCATGACATCGCCCACCGGGCGGCTCACCAGGTCGCCGCGCATGGATGGGATGATGCAGAAGGTGCAGCGGTGGTTGCAGCCTTCCGAAATTTTCAGGTAGGCATAGTGGCGCGGTGTCAGCTTGACGCCGCCCGGCGGAATCAGGTCTTCAAACGGATCGTGTGGTTTCGGCAGCGCGGTGTGCACCGCCTGCATCACTTCATCCAGTGCGTGCGGGCCGGACACCGCCAGCACCTTGGGGTGCGCTTCGCGGATGACATCGGCCTT
>JAABQE010000196.1 GCA_011391655.1 Hydrogenophilales bacterium | reverse complement strand
CTTTGGCGTCTTCCACCAGCGCAATGCGGCACGGCACGTAAATCGCAAAATTGAGGCTCTGGTCGATCAGATCCTTGGCGGTCACCGCATCGCAAAACTCGAAAATGGTGGTGGTGCGCTGCGGCTTGCCGGTATTCGCTTCCACCTGCTTGGACAGCGGCAACTCGGCGACCAGTTTGAGATTCAGCGCATTGGCACGCAGGCGCATCGATTCCGCCGCGTCGTCCATGCTGACACCTGGTTCGATCGCCACTTTGACCACCCCTGCCTGCTGCGCGGGTTGGGCCTTGGCTGTGGCGGCGGCCAGGCTGGCCGGCGCAAACCATGCGCTGGCGAGAACAAGACTCAGGACGGGAAAAAAAATCGGTCGCATGAAATCCCCTCTTCAAAACATGAGCGAGGCCGGATAGTACACACCCCGCAATGACACATGCCAACACAAATGTGTCAGCCCCAAGCGGCTATTTCGCGCTAAGGCGCTAATCCGCGCGGCACAGCGCCAGGGCCTTCTGATAATGCTGGCAGGCTTCGCCGGTCTGGCCGCTTTGGGTTCGCAGTTCGGCCATGCGGAGATGGCCTTCGGTACTGGGAGCGACAGCCAGGCTGGCTTCCAGATAACTTTGCGCCTTGCCCCACAGTTCCTGCACGCTGCACAGATGCGCCAGCGTCAATAACAACTGGGCGTCGCGCGGCTGCGCATGCAGCCATTTCTCGGCCTGTTCAATCTGCCGGGTCGGGCTGCTGCCGCGCACATCGCCATACAGGCTCACCAGATCTTCGTGCCAGTCGCGATTGAGCGCGGCCTCGATAACATCAAGCGCGGTATCGGCGCCGCCGCGCTGCATGAAGGCACGGGCTGCCGCGCGGGCGACAAAGGCATCGACCTTGAAATCCGCAGGCACCTTTTTCCAGTACTCCAGCAGGGCACGGTCGTCGTCGCTGCGCCGCCTGAGGTTTTCAGCGTAGGCCATGCGGCGCAGCTGCGCCACCACGCTGGGCTCCATGGCATTGCTGCGCGTCATCGCATCGAGCAGCTTGTCCACTTCGTCCCACTGCCCGGTCAGCTGACGCGCTTTGAGCTCCAGCCGCAGCAGGGCGGTGTGTTGTGGTGCGATGGCCTTGGCAGACTGGATCGCGATCAGCGCACCGCTCGCATCTTTCAGGTCGAGCAGGGTTTCTGCTTCAAACAGCTGGGCGGCCAGTTCTGCGCCGTATTCAATGGCTTCGCGCACATGACGCTCGCGTTGCGCCACGGCACGCATGTCCTGCGCGGCACGCGCTGCCAGCACGCGCGCGACCCCGGTCCGCACGTCGTCGCCCAGCCATTGCCCGAGCGCCTGTTCGGCATCCTGATAGCGATATTCGGTATAGGCCTTGAGCCCGCCGACAAAGTTTTCATCGCGTTTTTGCGCCTCATGCTGCTCGCGCTTTTCGCGCACGATGCGCGGCAGGTTAAGCGTGAGCAGGGTCAGGCGCAGCAGCAGGATGCCGCCCACCACCAGTCCTACCAGCATCAGCACAAAGCTGATGAAGGAGATTTCCATCCGCCAGGGTGGATAGACCAGCACCACATAGCCGGGGTCGTAGCGTCCGGCCATCGCCAGCCCGACAGCCAATACCAGAATGATGATCAGCGAAATCAGCCAGCGCATTTAATGATCCCCCTTGTAGGCATCAAGCGCAGCCAGGCTGGCGTCGATTCCCGGCAGTTTGGTGGCGATCTGCAAGCCGGACAGGCGCTTGATTTCCTTCAGCGCAGCCGCGACGCCATCGTCACGCGTGTTGAAATAGCGCGTCAGCATGTCCGCCGCCGCGCGCAAGTCGGTACCGAATGCCCCCTGGTCCTGAGACAGCAAGGCCAGCCGCGCCGACAACAAGCGCAGGCGCAGATTTTCGCGCAGGAAATACGCCTGATCGGGCGGCAACAGCACCGCTTCGTTACGGTCAACGCGGCGAATCTGCACGATGCGCGTCAACTCCGTCCACATTTCCTGGCCGAGGCTCATGCCCGGCTTTTGCGCGCGCGGCGCAGGTGCGGCTTCGGACGCCTGCGCGCTCGCCAGCGGCCAGCTGGCAATATGCGTCACCAACGCCTCGATGCGCGCGCTCGCCCCCACTTCGTCGAGCGAAGGCACCGCGCGCAGCGTGGCCAGATCGTCGGCGATGGCACGCCGCAAGGCGGTGAACTGCGGCTTGTCGAGGCGCTGCAAACGGGTATCGGCGCCTTCCAGCGCAATGATCGCGGCCTTCACGTTGCCGGCCAGTTGCAGTTGCTGCGCAGCGGTCAGCAGCACCTGTTCGATTTCGGCCAGCGTCCACTGGTCGCGTCCTTGTGCCAAATCCTTGTACAGCGATTCGAGCGCTTGCTGCTGCTGCTGCGAGGTCACCAGCTGGCTGTCGATGCGGGCGACTTTCTCGCTCACCTGGCGCATCGCATCGTCGGCATTGCGCGCCAGCAGGCGGGTTTCGCTGACGTCCTTGCCGGATTCGGCCAGTCGGCGTCCCAGCTCGGTTTTAAGGTCGCGGAT
>JAABQE010000195.1 GCA_011391655.1 Hydrogenophilales bacterium | reverse complement strand
ATCAATACCGGTGATGGCCTGGGCATGGCGCTCCGGGCCGGAATCCCGCTGGAAGACATGGAATTCTGGCAATTTCACCCCACCGGCGTGCTCGGCGCCGGCGTGCTGATCACCGAGGGCGTGCGCGGCGAAGGCGGTTACCTGGTGAACAGGAACGGCGAGCGTTTCATGGACCGTTATGCGCCCAACGCCAAGGACTTGGCCAGCCGCGACGTGGTGTCGCGTGCCATTGCGGTCGAGATGATCGAAGGACGCGGCTGCGGCAAGAATGGCGACCACGTGCTGCTCAAGCTCGACCACCTTGGGGCGGATGTGATCCAGCAGCGCCTGCCCGGCATCCGCGAACTGGCGCTGAAATTCGCCCACGTTGACCCCTCCACTGACCCGATTCCGGTGGTGCCCACGGTGCATTACATGATGGGTGGCATCCCAACCAACCTGCAGGGCCGGGTGGTGATGCCGACCGCGACCGGTCCGGAAGAGGCCGTGCCCGGCCTGTATGCCATCGGCGAATGTGCCTGTGTTTCGGTGCATGGCGCCAATCGCCTGGGCAGCAATTCACTGCTGGACCTGATCGTGTTCGGCCGCGCCGCCGGCAACGACGTGATCGAATATTGCCGTGAAAACCCCTTTCCGCGCCCCGTCTCCGCCCAGGCGCTGGAACGCATCGCGGCACGCCTGGCGCGCTGGGACAACAAGCGCGACGGCATCACCGTGCCGGAATTGCGCGAGGCCATGCGCAAGACCATGCAGCTTCATTGCGGCGTGTTCCGCACCGAAGACGTCTTGCAGGACGGCGTGAACAAGATGCTGGAACTCGCCGCCAGGCTGCCCGATGTGGTGCTGCGCGACCACAGCAAAATTTACAACACCGGCCGCATCGAGGCCCTGGAGCTGGAAAACCTCATGGCGGTGGCACTGGCCACCATGTTTTCCGCATCCGCGCGCCAGGAAAGCCGCGGCGCCCATGCGCGCGACGACTATCCGGAACGCAACGACCAGGCGTGGATGAAGCACAGCCTGTACTTTGCCGACGGCCATCGACTGGACTACAAGCCGGTGCGGATGAAGCCCCTCACGGTCGAGGCCTTCCAGCCCAAGCTTCGTGCTTACTAGGACACCGCCATGCGCTTTTCCATCTATCGCTACAACCCGGAAACCGATGCCAAGCCCTATATGCAGGATTACGAGCTGGACATCGAGGCGGACGGAAAAATGCTGCTCGATGCCATCCTGCTGCTGAAGGAACAGGACGAGACCCTGAGCGTGCGCCGCTCCTGTCGCGAAGGCGTGTGCGGCTCGGATGGCATGAACATCAATGGCAGGAACGGCCTGGCTTGCGTGACGCCGCTGGGCGATCTCAAACAGCCCATCGAGTTGCGCCCGCTGCCGGGGCTGCCCGTGATTCGCGACCTTGTGGTGGACATGAGCCAGTTTCTTGAGCATTACCGCTCGGTTAAACCCTACCTGATCAACGTCGATCCGGAACCGGAAATCGAACGCCTGCAAACGCCCGAAGACAGGGCGCAACTGGACGGGCTGTATGAATGCATCCTGTGCGCCTGCTGCACCGCAGCCTGCCCCTCGTTCTGGTGGAACCCGGACAAGTTCGTCGGCCCGGCCGGTCTGCTGCAGGCCTATCGCTTCATTGCCGACAGCCGCGACCAGGCCACCAACGCGCGCCTCGACGACCTCGAAGATCCCTACCGCCTGTTTCGTTGCCACAGCATCATGAGCTGTGTCGACGTGTGTCCCAAGGGACTGAATCCAACGCGGGCGATAGGCAAAATCAAGGCATTGCTGGTGAAGCGGACCGTATGAATACGCGATGAAAGCACGCGGTGGCTGTGACAGATAAAGCAGGGCATGTGGAAGCGGAGGCCTCACCCCTCAGCCAGCCCAGCCTCAATCGCCTGCGCTGGCATTGCCGGCGCGGCATGCTGGAACTGGATATGGTGCTGGCACGCTTTCTGGAAGAAAAAGCCCCCCAATTAACGCTGCAGCAACACCAGGAATTCGAAAGCCTGCTGACTCTGGAAGACCAGGAACTGTGGAAGCGCATCAGTGGCGAGGCCGCTAGCGGGTCGGGCGTTGAGCGCATGCTGCGCGACAGTTTTGGCAGCTAAGGCACCTATCTGGATCGACTCCATCAACCCTGGGTCATGCACAGCACACCCTGCACGGATTTTCTGGCGTGAACGCTGACGTTGCCCGAACACTGGGCATGAATTTCTCCCTATCGCAACTCGTGCCAGACGCCCCTGCCGGCGCAGTGCGGATAGCCGATATGGCGCCAGCGTACCAAGCGTACGCCAAGCCCCCTTGAACTCATCGACTCCGGCGACGAGATTCAGGATTTCCTGGGTGATCTGAAAGGCGTTCGAGGGGATCATGGTCACCAATACCACATCCATTTACCCCCATTATTAACAGGACTGGACCGGACCTTCGTCCGCGATATCGAAACCGACCCGAGCGATGCCGAGATCAGCGCCGCCACCCTGGCGCTGGCGCACAATCTCGGCCTGCAAGTGGTCGCTG
>JAABQE010000194.1 GCA_011391655.1 Hydrogenophilales bacterium | reverse complement strand
AGCCGGTGTAGTCGGCCACGTCGATCACGGCGAGGCCGGCATCGCGGATGGCTTTGGCGGTGCCGCCGGTGGACAGCAGTTCGACGCCCTGGGCGGCAAGCGCGCGGGCAAATTCGATGAGGCCGGTTTTGTCGGAAACCGAGAGCAGGGCGCGTTGTATTTTCATGGGGCGGTTTTTATAAAAAGGCTTATTCGGAGAGGCCGTATTCGCGCATTTTTTTGCGCAGCGTATTGCGGTTAATGCCCAGCATTTCTGCGGCGCGGGTCTGATTGCCCGCAGAGCGGTCGAGAATATAAGCGAGCAGGGGTTTTTCCATGGCACCCAGCACCATGTTGTAGATCTCGCTCGGCGTTTCGCCGTCAAGGTCCTTGAAATAGCGATTGAGCGACCGCCGCATGCAGGCAGCGATTTCGGTTTCTTCGATCATGGTTCTTCCCTTTATGCCGCGAGCTGTGAGACGGGCGGCAAATCTTGCGTGGTTTGGTTTTTATGGCTGCTTGCGCTGCGGTATTCGGAAGGGGCGTCGCTGGATACTTCATAACGCAGGCGGCTGTCCGCGTGTGCCGCCTGTGAAAAATAGTCGTTGACCATGGCGAGCTGTTCGGCCACCGAGTCAAGCTGATTCATGCCGTGGCGAAACGCGCTGCTGCCGACCAATCCACGGGTGTACCAGGAGATATGCTTGCGCGCCACGCGCACACCGGTGACGTCGCCATAAAAGGCGTACAGATCGTGGATGTGTTCGAGCAGCACGGCATGGATTTCTGTCACTTCGGGGTGCGGCAAGTGTGCGCCGGTGTTCAGGAAGTGTTCGATCTCGCGGAAAATCCACGGCCGGCCCTGCGCGGCGCGGCCGATCATGACTGCATCGGCACCGGTGTACTCGAATACGAATTGAGCTTTTTCCGGCGTGGTGATGTCGCCGTTGGCGATGATGGGGATGCGCGCAGCCGCTTTCACTGCGCGGATGGTGTCGTATTCGGCGTCGCCGGTGTAGCCGCAGGCGCGGGTGCGTCCATGCATCGCCAGCGCCTGGATGCCGGCGTTTTCGGCAATTTTCAGGATGTTCAGCGCATTGCGGTGTTCACGGTCCCAGCCGGTGCGGATTTTAAGCGTCACCGGAACTTCGGGAACGGCTTTGACCACAGCATCGAGAATGCGCTCGACCAGCGCCTCATCCTGCAGCAGTGCCGAACCCGCCATTACGTTGCATACTTTTTTCGCCGGGCATCCCATGTTGATGTCGATGATCTGCGCGCCGCGATCGACGTTGTGGCGCGCGGCTTCCGCCATCATCGCCGGATCGGCGCCGGCGATCTGCACGCTGATCGGATCAACCTCGCCTTCGTGGTTGGCGCGTCGTGCCGTTTTGGCCGAGCCGTACAGCAGGGAGTTGGAGGTCACCATTTCGGACACCGCCATGCCTGCGCCCAGCTTTTTGCAAAGCTGGCGAAACGGCCGGTCGGTCACCCCGGCCATGGGGGCGACGACCAGACGGTTTTTGAGGAGGTGGGAACCGATACGCATAAGGAGTGGCATTTTACCCGTGTCGGGAACGCCCACCAAGCAGATGAGAATTTACATGAAGGCTGGACTCACTGGCCTGAGCGGCTACCATAGCAGGGGCATATCTGTTCAAACTGAGGGAGAAAAACATGGCGTTCCTGTCTGAGTTCAAAGAGTTTGCGGTCAAGGGCAATGCAATGGATCTGGCGGTCGGGGTCATCATCGGCGCCGCCTTCGGCAAGATTGTCGACTCGGTTGTCAACGATCTCATCATGCCGCTGGCCAGCACCCTGTTCGGCGGCCTCGATTTCACCAATATGTTCATCGCGCTTGGCCGCGTGCCGGAAGGTGTCGTCATGACGCTGGCAGAAGTGAAAAAGGCCGGCGTGCCGGTGTTTGCCTACGGCAACTTCCTCACCATCCTGCTCAACTTCATCATTCTGGCTTTTATTGTGTTCGTGATGGTGCGTCAGTTGAACCGGCTTAAAAAAGCGGAAGCACCTGCCGCGCCCGCCGCCCCGCCCGAAGATGTGCTGCTGCTGCGCGAGATTCGCGACAGCCTGCGCAAGTAATTCTCCGGGGTCAGCTCGCGTTGGTCTGCAGTTGTTTGAGCAGGACGCGCGCTTCCACTTCCTGCGGAAACGCCAGACCGTTTGCCAGCAGGCGTTCGAGTTCGCTTCGCGCACGTACCGCATCACCCGACTGCGCATAAGCCACCGCCAGGTGGTACTGGATTTCTACAGCATCGGGGGCTTTTGTCAGCGCTTGTTGCAATAACTTGATCCCGCGTGCGGTTTGCTTTTGCTGCACCAGAATCCAACCCAGCGTATCCATCACGGTCGGATTGCCCGGCTCCAGTTTGAGCGCCTGCTCGGCGAACGTCGCGGCGCGTGTGTCCCCGGTTTCAAAAAGAGCCCAGGCCAGGTTGTTCAATACCAGCAGGTTGTTCGGGTTGCTCGCATTCAGACGTAAATACTGTTCACCCGCTGCGGCGAATTGTTTGCGTTTGATCAGGCTTTCGGCCAGAACGGCACGGCTGC
>JAABQE010000193.1 GCA_011391655.1 Hydrogenophilales bacterium | reverse complement strand
GTCGCGCCTGCTGGCCTGCTGCACGTCCGGCAAAATCTCCATGCAACACATCTTCATGTTCAATTGCGTTCTGGATAAACAACAAAGTGGAAGCGACTTCCAGATTCATTTGTTCACGCACGACGCCTTCGCGCTGGCTCGCCGCGGTGGCAACGGCACCCAGTTCATTCAGCAGGGCAGGCAAGCCGCTGTTCTCAAACGTCTGCGCCTGCGGCTGCATCCGCGCCAGATGTCCCTGAAACTGCTCGAGTTGTTCGGACTGCCCCTCTACATAAGCGTGCCAGTTGTCACGCGCAGCCTTCAGGCCGTTTTGCATGGCATCCAGCAAGGGCCGCATGCGCGCCAGCGCCTCAGGATCCAGCAAGCCGCGGCCTGGCAAATAGCGATCCAGACCAAGTGACGCGCGCACCTCGGCTGCCCTGCCATCGATCGTCTGGCTCTTGGCAACGAAGAACAGCGCATCGCGCAACAGCCGCTCAGCAACCTGCGGTGAGCCTTCGATCAAACGACGCATTTGCAGATCAACACGGGCAAGCAACTGCTTGACATGGAAATCGGCTTCTACCCCGTGCGCAATCAGGCTGTCGACAAAGCCCACACAGGCCCAAAAGAAGGTTTGCGAAGCGTGCGATGGTGCGACGCGCTCAATCGCAGCCAGTGCTTCGCGCATCCGCTGCAGGCCCTGTTCGGCCTCGACGTTGCGCAAAAAAGCCAGCAAGCCGCGCTGAAACAGGCCGCGTGCGGTTTTGACTTCAGTCGCCAGAGCTTCTTGAGACAATCCCCCGCCCGTCGCCTTGCCAGCTACCCGCACCTGCAGATCGGGGAAAAACAATTCGCCTTCAAAAATCCGTTCGGCACCCTGCAATTCGCGCAAGCGCTTGTACAAAGGAAACAGCGCCAGCTCACCGCTGCCACGACCGTCAGACAAATCCTTGATCCAGCGCTGCAGGCCTTCAAGCGTATTGCGCAGGGCACGCAGCATGTCGTCGCTTGCAGGCAAGCGGTTTTCATTGATGTCGATCAGGCATGACTCAAGCGCCCCCGCCACGGTTGCAGCGCCTTCCAGGCCGACCATGCGCAATGCACCCGCCACTTGGTGCGCGTCGTCACGTGCCAGCCGCAGAGCATTGGTCAGATCGGCATCGGTGCTGTAAGCCTGCACCCGCCCGAGGGCAGCCTGCAAGGCAGCGTCGATATCCCCGCGCACCCAGTTCAAGGGGCCGGTGTCATAGTCGAGTAAGGCGCTCATGATGTGTTGTTCCTGACGTGAGTTCAGTCGTCGTTATCGGTTGCTTGTTTCTTGATTGACCGCTATCGCTCAGGCAAGCTTGAAGCCCGCAACCGAGGTCTTGAGGTCGTGTGCCAACTGTTTCATGCCGCCAATCGAGTCCGCCGTCTGCTGCGTACCACTACTGGTCTGCAGCGAAATGGTCTTGATGTCCTGCATGGTTTCGGCCACCAGCGCAGTCGATTCAGCCTGGTTCTGCGTCGCCGAGGAAATGTCGGCAATCAGGCCGGCCAGCTTCTTCGACACGTCGCCAATCTCAGCCAGCGTCTGACCCGCCGCATCGGACAGCTTGGCGCCCTCGACCACGCCCTGGGTCGAGATTTCCATCGCCGCCACCGTGTCGTGGGTATCTGATTGAATGGTTTTCACAATCGCCGCAATCTGCTTGGTTGCATCGGCCGAACGTTCTGCGAGTCGTTGCACCTCTTCCGCAACCACCGAGAAACCGCGACCCGCTTCACCCGCAGACGCTGCCTGAATAGCCGCGTTCAGCGCCAGCACGTTGGTCTGCTCGGTAATGTCGGAAATCAGTTCGACGATTTCGCCAATTTCCTGTGAGGATTCGCCCAGACGCTTGATTCGCTTCGATGTTTCCTGAATCTGTTCACGCAGGCCGTTCATGCTGGTAATCGCGTTCGCCACCGCCTGCTGACCCTTTTCAGCGGCCGCCATGGATTGTTCCGCCACGCGGGCAGACTCAGCCGCGTTACCCGACACTTGCTGCACCGACTGTGCGAGCCGCACAACTGCAGTCGAGGTTGTCTCGATTTCATCCACCTGGCGGTGTGACGCCTCTTGCAGCGACTCCGACACCAGGCTGGCCTGTTCAGCTGCCAGGTCCATCTGCACCGTTGCGGTATTAATACCGCGCACCAGACTACGCAACTCTTCCACCGTGTAGTTGATGGAGTCGGCCACCGCACCCGTGATGTCCTCGGTCACGCTGGCGTTGATGGTCAGGTTGCCTTCTGCCAGCTCGCCCAGTTCATCCATCAAGCGCAGAATCGCCTCCTGGTTGCGGGCGTTTTCTTCTTCACTCTTGCGTGCACGGGATTTGGTTTCATTGATGTTGACCAGACCCAGCAACACCAGAGAGCCAATCGCCAGCAAGCCAAACAAGCCTGCCAGCAAATAACCCGTTCCGCCGACGGCGCGATAGTCCTGCGACAACTGATCGGTATCCTTCAGCAAAGCATCACTACCGACGAACAGGTTGTTCGCCGCCAATTTGGCCTGCAACAAAGGCGGCGTATTGCTCAGCACCGAGCC
>JAABQE010000192.1 GCA_011391655.1 Hydrogenophilales bacterium | reverse complement strand
CGGCAAGGCTTTGGCGGCCTTCGGCGGACGCAGGCCGACGCAGGGATTGCTGGCGTAGCCGAGGCGGCGGCAGGCAAACACATAAAACCCGCGCCAGCTGGACAGGTGCCGCGCCACGCTGGCGGGCGACAGAGCGTGGCCGCGCAGTTTGACGATGGCGCCGCGGATGTCGGTGACGCTGAGTTCGGCCAGCGGCTTGCCGGCGGTCAGCTGGGTGAGCTGGGCCAAATCCCGCTGATAGGCGCTGAGGGTATGCGGCGACAGTCGCCGTTCGGAAGCAAGATGCTGCAGGTAGCGGTCGACCGGGTTCAACCTGGATTCAATCCTGCATCCGCAGCAAGGCGGCGCTGATGAGTTGACCCAGGCGCTCCAGATAAAGCGTGCCCATGCTGGCGTAAAAGCGGTTTTCTTCTTCGGAAGCGAGCACCAGCAGCCCCAGCGGAATGCCGTTGGCTGATACGCGCAGGGGAATGCAGGCAAACGCGCGCAGGTGTGGCGACACGGTTTCACCAAACCAGTTGATGGCCTCGTCCACCGCCAGCACGCCGCACACCGGATGTGCCATGGCGCTGATCTGGTCGCGTGCGATTTGCGCAACCGGGTCGCTCAGGCCGGGCACGCTATCGCTAGGCAGATTCCACGCGCGCAACGCATGGTGCGGCACGGCAAATCCTTCGCGCAGGTGCAGCGTCAGCGCGACCAGAATGTCCTGCGGCGTGCGCGTGGCCATCAGCGCCAGCGCGAGCGCCTGCATCTTGTCGGAAATGCCGTCGTTTTCTTCGCCAAACTGGATCAGTTCGGTCAGTTTGTTTTCCAGCATGCGCACCTTGTCGCGCATCGAGATGAGCTGTCGCTCGCTCATCGAGATAGCGTGCGTGCCATGCGGATGGGGGATGTTCAGTTCCGCCAGCAAGGCGGGGAAATTGTTGAAGAAATTCGGATGCTGGATCAGAAAATCAGCAACAGCCTGGGGATCGAGCGCGGGGGTCTGGGTGTCGCTGGCTGTGGTCATGGGATTTCAATGGCTCCTTCAAATACGGTCACGGCGGGGCCGGTCATATACACCGGCTGGTCTTTTCCCGCCCATTCAATGATCAGATCGCCGCCACGGGTGTGGACGCTCACCGGGCTCTTCAACCAGTCCTGGCGAATGCCGGCGACGGCCGCCGCGCAGGCACCGGTGCCGCAGGCGAGGGTTTCGCCCGCGCCGCGTTCGAATACGCGCAGGCGGATGTCGTGCGGTGTCAGCACCTGCATGAAGCCGGCGTTGACGCGTTGCGGGAAACGTTGGTGCGCTTCGATCGCCGCGCCGAGGATATCCACTGGCGCGCTGTCGAGATCGTTCACCTTTAAAACGGCGTGCGGGTTGCCCATGGAGAGCGCGGAAATTTCGAGGGTGTGGGTGCCGACCTTGAGCGGGTAGGTCAGCGCTTCGGCCGTTGCGGCAAAGGGGATGTCGGCCGGCGCAAAACGCGGCGCACCCATGTTCACCGTGACCTGGCCATTGTCGAGCAGGCGCGGTTCGATGATGCCCGACGCGGTTTCCACCCGGATCGAGGTTTTGTCGGTGAGTTGCTTGTCGTGCACGAAGCGAACGAAGCAACGCGCGCCATTGCCGCATTGCCCGACCTCGCCGCCATCGGCGTTGAAGATGCGATAGCGGAAATCGACGTCGTCACGCGTGGGTTTTTCAACCAGCAGGATCTGGTCGCAGCCGACGCCAAAATGGCGGTCGGCGATGCGGCGGCATTGCTCGGGTGTCAGCGCGACGGTTTGCGTGATGCCGTCGATCACGACGAAGTCATTGCCGAGGCCATGCATTTTGGTGAAACGAAGGTTCATGCCTTTTTGGGTATTCATGCGGTAAATAACCTGACGTAGTCTTTGAGTATGCAGCGGTCCATCACCACCGTCATGCCGCTGGTTTGCGCGTGCTGCGCGGCATCGTCATGAACGATGCCCTCCTGAATCCAGATGGAGGGCAAGTGTAGCGCCAGGCATTGCTCGACGATAGCGGGCACATGCTCGGCGGCACGAAACACGTTGACCAGATCGACCTTGAACGGGATGTCGGCGAGCGTCGCATAGGCTTTCTCGCCCAGCACGCTGTCCACCAGCGGCCGCACCGGCACGATGCGGAAGCCATAGCGCTGCATCGCCTGCGCCACGCGGTAGCTTGGCCGTGCGGGTTGCGGCGAGAGGCCGACCACGGCAATGGTCTGGGTGCGGTTGAACAGCGCGCGCAGCGAGGTGTCGTCGGGATGGGTGATGTTCACAGGATGCGCTCCATGACATGGTCGTCCATCACAAAGCCGCCGCCAATGTCGAACACGCGTGATTCGACAATATGGAAACCCTGCTGTTGATAGGCCGCAATCGCCGGCGTGTTGCCGCGATTGACTTGCAGCCACAGGCGGCGGGTGTGCTGTGCGCGCGCCCAGTTTTGCGCGGTGGCCAGCAGCGCGCTGCCGATGCCTTGACGCTGGTGGTGCGGATCGACATACAGTTTGTCGAGCTTGCAGCCCACGTCTCCCAGTGAGGCATGCGCGAAGCCGACGAGTC
>JAABQE010000191.1 GCA_011391655.1 Hydrogenophilales bacterium | reverse complement strand
TGCCGCCGCCACCCCCGGCACCAGGTGGTAGTCGCTGACCACCGACAGCCTGTCAGCATGCACCTGGGCCAGCATGGCATCAATGCCAGCTTCGGTTTGCAGGTCGGGCGGCAAGGCCAGTGTGGCGCGCTCACGCCCGATGAGCGCATCGGTGGTGCTGCGCGGCAAATAAGCCGCAAAGACCCGGCCGCTGGCCGAAGTGAGCAGTTGCAGGGCGCTGCCGGTGATCACGTTGACGGTGATCGGCCGGTAGGGGCGCAATGAGCGGATGATGACCGGGCCGTTGTCGCTCCAGACCGCCAGCGCGATGGTTTGATTGACCTCATCGCGCAGTTCGGCGATGGCTTGCAGGCCGAGTTTGATCCGGTCCAGGCGATCCACCGCGACCAGCCCCAGACTCAGGGCAAAGGACCCCAGGTCGTAACGTGCGCTCACCGGGTCTTGCTCCACCAGCCCGGCGCGCACCAGGCTGACGATATAGCGGTGCACTTTGCTGGCCGGCATGTCAGCCGCGGCAGCGATGTCCTTGAGCATCATGGCACGGTGGCCACCGCTGATGGCGCGCAGAATCATCATGCCGATTTCAAGGGACTGGACACCGTTCTTGCCCTCGGTGCTACGGGCGGAATCGGACTTGCTTTTCAGCGGCATGGTGGTGGCTCTCTGGTGAGTGGCGGCTGTTTAACCGCGCATCAGCGCCTCGATCTCGGCCACGCCAACCGGCACGTCGCGGGTCAGCAGGGTGCAGCCGCCCTCGGAAACGACGGCGTCGTCTTCAATGCGAATGCCAATGTCATGGAAGTGTTCTGGCACGCCGTCTGCCGGGCGCACGTAAATGCCGGGCTCAAGCGTGAGCGCCATGCCGGGTCGCAAAATGCGCGCCGGGCGGTCCTTGATGGTGTCGCCGGTCAGCGCATCCTGGCGCGTGCTCACCTGGCCGATTTCGCCGGGCTCGGTGTAGTCGCCGCAGTCGTGCACGTCCATGCCGATCCAGTGGCCGGTGCGGTGCATGTAAAACTGAAAATAAGCGCGCTTTTCGATCACATCGTCCAGGCTGCCCACCTTGTTGCGGTCGAGCAAGCCCACATCCAGCATGCCTTGTGCCAGCACTTTGACCGCCGCGTCGTGCGGGTCGGTAAAGCGCGCACCGGCTTTGGTGGCGGCAATCGAGGCCTCTTGTGCCGCCAGCACCAGCTCATACAGCGTGCGCTGCGGTCCGGTAAAAACGCCATTGGCCGGGAAGGTGCGGGTGATGTCCGAGGCGTAACCATCAAGCTCGCAGGCGGCATCGATCAGCACCAGCTCGCCACCCTTGACCAGGCCGCGGTCGGCGCGGTAATGCAGCACGCAGGCGTTGGCGCCGGCCGCCACGATCGAGCCGTAGGCGGGGGACTGCGAGCCGTGGCGGCGAAACTCGTGCAGCAGCTCGGCTTCCAGGTGGTATTCGCGCACTTCCTGGCCGGCGCGCAGCCTGTTGGCGCTGAGTTGCATGGCGCGGATGTGGGCGGCTGCACTGATCTGGCCCGCGCGCAACATGGTGGCTTGCTCGGACGCATCCTTGATCAGGCGCATCTCATCCAACACGCCGCACAGGTCGTGCTGCGTTTTCGGGCACAGCGCGCCGTAGCGCACGCGGGCGCGCAGGCTGCCGAGCCAGCCATCGATGCGCGTGTCCAGCCCCTTGTGGGTGGCGAACGGGTACCAGATCGCGTCGCGGCCGTCGATCAGCGACGGCAATTGGGCGTCGAGCTCGGCCACTGAAAAAGCCGCATCCAGCCCCAGCTGCGCCGGTGCGTCGGTCGGACCCAGCCGGTAACCGTCCCAGATTTCGCGCTCCATGTCCTTGGGCTGGCAAAACAAGGTGCTGCGGCCGTCGCCGGTCACCACCAGCCAGGCTTTGGGTTCGGCAAAACCGGTCAGGTAATAAAAATAGCTGTCAGGGCGGTACGGAAAGTCGCTGTCGCGGTTGCGCTGCTGCTCGGGAGCGGTGGGAATGATGGCAATGCCACCCGCGCCGATTTGTTGCGCCAATCGGGCGCGGCGCTGGGCGTAAATGGCGGTGAGCTTGGCTGAGTTCATGGTGATGTTGCAAGTCGCATTGTCAAAAGTCCGGATTGTCCATCAGTGACGCACATTCCGTGCAGGGCAGAAGATTCACCGTGCAATTACCCATCACAGGCACCTTGGCCGCCCAAGGCGCCGGCATTGAGCTGCGCCAGCCGCTGAGGCGTGCCCACATCGGTCCAGGGGCCGGTGTAGAGCTCGGCTGACACCCGGCCCTGGTCCATGGCGCGGCGCAACAGCGGTGCCAGTGGCGCCTTGATGCCCTGCGGATTGCCAGGCGCGATGTCGCACCAGGGCGGCTCGAACAGGGCGCGGCGGTACAGGCCGATGGTGGAAAAGGTGTGGCGCGGGCGCGCGTCGTCTTTGCTCAAGTTCAGCGCCAGCGCCGGGCCTTTGGCAACGGCCCGCAGGCCAAAGTCGCCCCCCGGGTTGTGCGCCGGGTTGGGCACCAGCCACAGGTGCGCCAGCATGTCGCTGGTGGCAAAACCTTGAACAGCAGCCTGACTGAA
>JAABQE010000190.1 GCA_011391655.1 Hydrogenophilales bacterium | reverse complement strand
GACCTCGGGCTGCCTCCCGATGCCGATGGGGCGACCGAGGGGCTGGCCACCCTGCAGCAAATCCTGGCGCTCGCGCCCGCCACCAAGGTCATTGTCGTCACCGGCAATCTCGACCGCAGCAACGCCGTCCAGGCGATTCGTCTGGGCGCGTACGACTTTTTCCAGAAGCCGTTTGATCCTGACATCCTGGCGCTGATGATTGCCCGCGCGCTGCACCTGCATGCACTGGAATATGAAAACCGCATGCTGCTCGCCAAGCAGAGTGGGTCGGCACTGCGTGGCTTGATCACCAGCAGCGACTCGATGCTCAAAATCTGCCGCACGGTGGAAAAAGTCGCCCCCGCCAATGTCACCGTCCTGCTGCTGGGCGAGTCCGGCACCGGCAAAGAAGTACTGGCACATGGCGTGCACGAACTCTCGCCACGCGCGGGCAAGCGCTTTGTCGCGATCAACTGCGCGGCGATTCCAGACACCTTGCTCGAATCTGAACTGTTCGGTTACGAAAAAGGCGCGTTCACCGGTGCCGCCAAGCAGACTGCCGGCCGCATCGAATACGCCAACGAAGGCACCCTGTTTCTCGACGAAATTGGCGACCTGCCGCTGCCGCTGCAAGCCAAGTTTTTGCGCTTCCTGCAGGAACGCGTGATCGAGCGGCTGGGCGGACGCGGCGAAATCCCGGTCGACGTACGCGTCGTCTGCGCCACCCACCGCGACCTCACCGGCATGATCAAGGAGGGCAGCTTTCGCGAAGACTTGTATTACCGGCTATCCGAAATCACCGTCAAAATCCCGCCGCTGCGGGAGCGTCCCGGCGACGCCGTATTGCTGGCGCAGGCCTTTCTCGAGCGCAACGTACAGGAACTCGGCCGCAACATTCGCGGCTTCAGCGCGGACGCGCTTTTGGCACTCGAGGCGCATGGCTGGCCGGGCAACGTGCGGGAACTGGAAAACCTGGTCAAGCGCGCCACGATCATGGCCGACGGCACCCAGATCACCGCCAGCGACTTGGGGCTCGAACCCGGCCACGCCGATCCGCAGCCGCTCAATCTGCGCCAGGCACGCGAAAACGCCGAGCGACAGGCCATCACCCGCGCCCTGGCCCAAACCGACCATAGCGTCGCGCAGGCCGCCGAACTTTTGGGCATCACGCGTCCCACCCTGTACGACCTGATGGCAAAAGTCGGCCTGAAATAACAACTTCCCCCTGTTACCGTCCTGGATCCCCCATGCCACCGTTTCGCCCTGCCTCACGACTGCTGCTGGCCCTGGTTCTGAGTACCAGCTTATTGACGGCGTGTGGGGGAAAGGACAGCGCCACGCTGGTGAAGGAAGCCCAAACCCAGCTCGTGGCAGGGGAGTTCAAAGCCGCGATGATTCAGCTCAAAAATGCCATCGAGCAAGACGAAACCAACGCCGAGGCACGCTTTGAACTGGGCAAGCTTTATCTCACCCAGCTTGACCTGGCCAGCGCGGAAAAGGAATTTCGCCGCGCCCGCGATGCCGGCTTCCCCGCCAGTACCGTCAACCCACTGATTACACGCACCCTGCTGATGCAGCAAGAGTACCAGCGCGTACTCGACGAATTGCCCGCGCCGACCGACAACAGCCCCGACGCCGCGACCCTGCTGGCACTGCGCGCCTCAGCCGAACTTGGCCTGCGGCGCCCGGACGACGCGCGCAAAACGCTGCAGCTCGCCCAACAGATCGACCCCAACAACGCCTGGATTCATCTGACACGAGCCCAGCTGGTCCTGGCGGAACGCAATCCTGTACTGGCCACCCAAGAAATTGATCAGATACTGCGCCTCGACCCCGCCCATCAGGACGCCCTGATAATGAAAGGCAACCTGCTGCGCGCCAGCGGCAAAACGGCCGATGCGACAGCGGTCTACCGCGAAGTCATTCGACTGAACCCGCAAAACAGTGACACCCGGCTTGCGCTTGCGGGCATCGCCATCAACCAGAACCAGTTTGCCGAGGCGCGCAAAGAAGTCGATGCTGCCTTGAAAGTCACCCCCAACAGCCTGCAGGCGCGTTACACCGAAGCGCTCATCGACTTTCAGGAAAAGAAAACCGAACGCGCACGCGACCGTCTGGCGACCGTTCTCAAAACCGCACCCAACTATGTGCCTGCGCTCCTGCTCGGCGGCGCGATCGAGTTCGCGCTTGGCAACATGCAAACCGCCGAAACGCATCTCAAAAAGGTCGTGCATGCCATGCCGGACAATAGCTATGCGGTGCGCCTGCTGGCCGGCTCGCAACTCCGCCTGGGCCGCCCGGATGATGCCGAACGCAGCCTTGCCGCGTCGCTCAAGGCGGCTCAACCGGACGCCGGTGTGCTGATGGTTGCCGGCGAAATCGCCCTGGCCAAAAAAGACTACGCCCAGGCGTCTGGCTACTTTGAACAAGCCGCCACACTCCGCCCCGACAACGCCGCCATTCGCACCGAACTCGGCATTTCCCGACTGGCGCAAGGCGACAGCCGCGCGCTGGCTGACCTGCAAAGTGCAGCCGACATGAAAGGAGGCGGCAATCGCGCCGACACCCTCATCATCCTCGAGCAGCTCAAGCGCAAGCAGT
>JAABQE010000189.1 GCA_011391655.1 Hydrogenophilales bacterium | reverse complement strand
GCCAGCAGCCAGAGTTTCATGGTAACGGGGTCGTGGCTGGATCCCGAGGTCACCCGTTTAGCCAAAACCCAAACCAAACCAGACGCCCAGACGACTGAACCTTGATTGTGGAACTTGATTATGACGACAAAAAAAATGACGAAACCTATCCCTGCTCAACCCAGCCCGGTTAAATCCAGCGTGGCGCGCTCCAAAGGTGCCCAAATCAAAAAAACGGCCCTGCAGGCAGACACGGTTCGGGTGGCGGCCATCCAGATGGCATCCGGCCCCAACGTGTTGGCGAATCTGGCCGAAGCCGAGCAGCTCATCGAACTGGCGGTCGATGCGGGCGCGCGTCTGGTTGCGCTTCCCGAGTTCTTTTGCATCATGGGGCTGAAAGACAGCGAAGTGGTGAAGGCACGCGAGGCGGAAGGCAGCGGTCCGATCCAGGCGTTTCTTTCACGCATGGCGAAAAAACATCGCATCTGGCTGATTGGGGGGTCGGTGCCGCTGGAGGCCAGCGTGGCGAACAAGGTTCGCAACAGCTGCCTGGTGTATGACGAACGCGGCAAACAGGTGGCGCGTTACGACAAGATTCACTTGTTCGGACTCGACCTCGGCAACGAGCATTATCAGGAAGCCAAACTGATCGAGCCGGGCAATTCGGTTGTGGTCATCAACAGTCCATTTGGTCGCATCGGCCTGTCGATTTGTTACGACCTGCGCTTTCCCGAGCTCTATCGGGCCATGCCTGAGGTGGACATTATTGTGGTGCCGGCTGCTTTTACCGCGACCACCGGCCGTGCCCATTTTGAAACGCTGATCCGCGCACGCGCAATCGAGAATCTGGCCTATGTGATCGCCCCGGCGCAGGGGGGATACCATCTGTCCGGCCGTGAAACCCACGGCGACAGCATGATCGTCGACCCTTGGGGCGTGGTGCTGGATCGCCTGCCGCGCGGCTCCGGCGTGGTCATCGCCAACATCAATCCGGCCTATCAGGCCAGCCTGCGCAACAGCTTGCCTGCGCTCAAACACCGCTTCATTCATTGTGAGCAGATCGAAACCAGCGTCGTCGAGCGACGCGTGTCGATCAAGCGCGAGAAGCCTGCCAAATAATCCAGAACAGACCAGTCAGGAAACCGTGATGAACCCTATCGACGCCTTTGTACCGATTCAAACCGCTGAACAGCTTTTTCAGTCTGCCGAGGCCACGCTGCTTACCCCTAACGGGCTGGATGCTGACAAGCTTGCGCCAGTGTTTTCGCGCCTGATGTCGCACGACGTGGATTACGCTGACCTGTATTTCCAGTACTCGCGCTCTGAGGGCTGGAGCCTGGAAGAAGGCCAGGTCAAATCCGGCAGCTTCAACATTGACCAGGGCGTTGGCGTGCGCGCGATCTCCGGTGAAAAAACCGCCTTCGCCTATTCCGATGACATCAGCCTCGACGCGCTTGGCGCCGCAGCCGACGCCACCCGCGCCATCGCCCGCGCCGGGCAGCAGCGGCAGACTGCCGTGGTGCGCCGCGGTGACAGTCGCCTGCTGTATAACGCCGTCGATCCCTTGGTAAGCATGCAAGATGCCGACAAGGTGGCCTTGCTGGAACGACTGGAGAAAAAAGCCCGCGCCATGGATCCGCGCGTGATTCAGGTCATGGCCAGCCTCGCCTCCGAGTACGAAGTGATTTTCGTTGCGCGTTCCGATGGCCATCTCGCCGCCGACGTGCGCCCGCTGGTGCGCTTGTCGCTGCAGGTGATTTCAGAGCAGGACGGCCGTCGCGAGCAGGGCAGCGGTGGCGGTGGTGGCCGCTTCGACTACAGCTATTTCACCGACGACATCCTCGACAAATACGCGCGTCAGGCGGTGCATCAGGCCAGCGTCAATCTCGACGCGCGCCCCGCGCCGGCCGGCAGCATGACCGTCGTGCTCGGTTCCGGCTGGCCCGGCATCCTGCTGCACGAAGCGATCGGCCACGGTCTTGAAGGCGACTTCAACCGCAAGGGCAGCTCGGCGTTTGCCGGACGCATCGGCGAGCGGGTCGCCGCGCCCGGCGTCACCGTGATCGACGACGGCACCATTCCGCTGCGCCGCGGCTCGCTCAACGTCGACGACGAGGGCAACCCCACCCAGCGCACCACGCTGATCGAAGACGGCATCCTCACCGGCTACATGCAGGACATGATGAACGCGCGCCTGATGGGCATGCCGGTCACCGGCAACGCCCGCCGCGAATCGTATGCGCACCTCACCATGCCGCGCATGACCAACACGCTGATGCTGAACGGCGACAAAGACCCGGCAGAAATCATCGCCTCGGTGAAGAACGGCCTCTACGCCGTCAACTTCGGCGGCGGCCAGGTCGACATCACCAGCGGCAAATTCGTCTTCTCCGCCGCCGAGGCCTACATGATCGAAGACGGCAAGATCACCTATCCGGTGAAAGGCGCCACCCTGATCGGCAACGGCCCCGAAGTCCTGACGCGCGTGTCGATGATCGGCAACGACATGGAAATGGATTCGGGTGTGGGCACCTGCGGCAAGGAAGGCCAGAGCGTGCCGGTCGGCGTGGGACAGCCGACGCTGCGGATTGACGGGTTGACGGTGGGCGGGACGGCTTGAACGCGTCCGG
>JAABQE010000188.1 GCA_011391655.1 Hydrogenophilales bacterium | reverse complement strand
CTTCATGGTGCATGAACCGAGCGGGTAGAACTGGGTGTCGATCGAAAAGTTCTTCTGGCTCAAACGCGTGTAGTGGCGCACCACATCGAGCTCTGAAACCTCGGGCAGCGCAGGTGCGGACTTGCGGCGCAGCGCAGCCGGCAGATCGTCGAGGCTGCCGCCGGCGGCAGGCAACTGGGCAGCAGCGGTGCGGCCGGGACGGGAATGGTCGAATATCAGCATGGTTAAAACCTTGTTATCCGCGAAGTGCGCGAAGAATCGCGAAGGAAAACCCGAAAGATCTTCTTCGCGATTCTTCGCGTACTTCGCGGATGAAAAAAATCACTTCAAAACTGCCAGCGCAGCGTCATAGTCCGGTTCCTGCTTGATCTCGGGAACCAGTTCGGCGTGCAGTACCTTGTTGTTCTCGTCCAGCACCACCACCGCGCGGGCAGTTACGCCAGCCAGCGGGCCGGTGGTGATGTCGACGCCGTAGTTGCGCTTGAACTCCGCGCCGCGCATGGTTGAAAGCGTCACTGCATTCTTGGTGCCTTCGGCGGAGCAAAAACGACCTTGCGCAAACGGCAGGTCGGCGGAAATCACCATCAGCACGGCTCCGTTGAGCGCCGCATCGTTGAAGACCTTGGTCGAAGTCGCACAGACGCCGGTATCCAGGCTCGGCACGATGTTCAGCAGCTTTTTCTTGCCGGCGAAATCAGCGAGTGAAACGTCAGACAAGTCACCGCTGACCAATTTGAAATCCGGCGCGGTGTCGCCGACTTTGGGAAAGTTGCCGGTTACTTCGATGGGGTTGCCGCCTAGGGTCACTGCCATGATGGTTCTCCTGAATAAAAAACGTAGGGAATGCGGGGGCGATCAGGCGAGCCAGTCAGCCCGCCGGGGCATCGTATCGAGACAAATGCTCGTCGACATTCTCGCGCAGGTATTTCTCATATTCCTGCATGAAGTAGGCAATCGCAGATTCTTTTTCGAGTAGAAACTGTGCCTTGTTCTCGCTGCTGGCGTAGATCACGAAGGCGTTGAAACGCGCCGCAGCGAACAGCATGGACGCGCTCACTTTGGCCGGCTTGACCTTGCCCATGTGGGTATTGCACAGCGCAATGTGCGCGTCGGCAAGTTCGTAGAATTCCTTGTCTTTCGGCATGTCGCTCATGATTGTCCGATCAGTTTTTATACGCGCACGGCGGTGCTTCACGCCGTTTCGACAGAATACGTTCCATCTGTTGCACATAATGATCAAGGTCAGCGGCGGTCTTGGTTTCGGTGACGCACACCAAAATCGCCTGCCCGAGCTCGGGATACCAGCCAGAAATATCCAGCCCGCCGAGGATGCCCTGCGCTTGCAGCGCGCGCAGCACGTCTTTCGCGTTGTCCTTCAGGGTGAGCACGACTTCGTGGAAATACGGCGACGCAAAGGCGCGTGTCACGGCAGGGATTGCCGCCAGCTTGTCGGCCAGCGCCACCGTGTTGGCGTGGCTGTTCGATGCGACTTTCGCCAGCCCTTGCGGCCCCAGCAAGGCCATGTACTGGGTGGCGGCGGTGACGACCAGCCCCTGGTTGGTGCAGATGTTGGAGGTGGCCTTGGAGCGGCGGATATGCTGCTCGCGCGCCTGCAGCGTGAGCGAGAAGCCAGGCTTGCCGTCGAGATCGACAGTGCGGCCGACGATGCGCCCCGGCATCTGGCGCACGAATGCCTGGCGGCAACACATGAAGCCAAAATAGGGGCCGCCCGACGCCATCGGCGCGCCCAGCGGCTGGCCTTCGCCTACCGCGACATCAACGCCTTTCGTGCCCCATTTTCCGGGGGCTTCCAGCACTGCCAGCGTAGTGGGATTGACCAGTCCAATTGCCAGCGCGCCCTGCGCATGCGCCCAGTCGGTCATCGCGTGAACGTCTTCCAGCACGCCGAAGAAGTTGGGCTGCGGAATCACCAGCCCGGCGAATGTGCCCGGGTCGGCAGGCAGCACTGTCTGGCCGGTGGCGGCATCATAATCAAGCTCGACCAGTTCGATGCCCTGATTCTTCACCGTGGTCAGCACCACTTTGCGATAGTTCGGATGCACCGTCTTCGGCACCAGCACGCGGCGCGAAGTCTTGTGCGCACGCACCGCCATCAACACCGCTTCGGCCAGCGCCGACGCGCCGTCGTAGAGCGACGCATTCGACACGTCGAGCCCGGTCAACCGCGTCATCATGGTCTGGTATTCGTAGATCAGCTGCAGCGTGCCCTGGCTCGCCTCGGCCTGATACGGCGTGTAGGCGGAATAGAACTCGCCGCGTGTGGTGATCTGCCAGATCGCTGCCGGGATGTGGTGCTCGTACACGCCCGCGCCGATGAAGTTGGACCAGAAACCATCGGCTAACGCACGTTCCTGCATCAGCCGCGTGACCGCCATTTCCGGCAGGCCATCTGGCACGTCCTTCAGCTTGCCGGTCTTGAGCGCGGGCGGAATTTCGTCGAACAGGTCTTCGATGCTGGCCGCGCCAATGGCGGTGAGCATGGTGGAAACATCTTCAGGGGTATGCGGGATAAATGGCATGTCTATCAAACCTTTTATCCGCGAAGGACACGAAGGGACGCGAAGAAAAACTTCGCGCCTCTCCGTGTCCTTC
>JAABQE010000187.1 GCA_011391655.1 Hydrogenophilales bacterium | reverse complement strand
GGGACTATCCACTTTTAGTTCAGGGCGACGCACCGAAGAACGAACTCCTCGCACGGTTTCAGAAGGCGGGCAACGCCGTGTTACTGGGCAGCCAAAGTTTCTGGGAAGGCGTCGACATGCCGGGCGAAGTGCTGTCCGTTGTCATCATCGACAAGCTGCCCTTCCAGCCGCCGGACGACCCCGTCGTTGCCGCGCGCATCGCCCAGGCCGAAAAGAACGGCGGCAAGCCCTTCATGGATTACCAGTTGCCGCACGCCGCGATCAGCTTGAAGCAGGGCGCAGGGCGTTTGATTCGCACCGAGACCGACCGCGGCGTGCTGATGATCTGTGATACCCGGCTGGCGGATAAGCCGTATGGCAAGTTGTTGCTGAACGCGCTGCCGGCGATGACGCGGACGCGCAAGCTGGAGGTGGTGGCGCGATTTTTTGCGGCGGAGGTTACGAAGACCCCCTCTCTTGAGGGCAGGGGGGAGAGTGAACGCGAAGCGGTGCCGAGTGGTGAGGCGCGTGGTTAGCTGAGTGTGGTTGGCCGGGGGTAGCCCGGCGGCTAGTTACTTTTCTTGTCTCGCCAAGAAAAGTAACCAAAAGAAGGCGACCCCGACATCCCCGAAACCCCGAAAATCGAGCCTGCCGGGTGGGCGGCAAAGAACTTGCCCCGCTTTTGTAATGCTGGTTAATTTTTGTGAGCGGGGCTTCAGACACCTTTGCCGCTAATCCACCCGGCAGACTCAATTTTCGGCGGGGCTGAGAGGGGAGAAAGTCAAAACCAGGGCGGTGGTGACTGGTTGGTTTGTGTGCTTTGATAGCATTCGCAATGCTCTTCAGTTATTGCGCCTGCGCAAACTGGTTACTGATGGTTTACGTCAAAGCCAAGCTCGACAATCTGCCCGCGTCTTTTTTGGACCCGTTACGAGAAGCCATTGATCATGGATAAGGAAATGGAAAAATTTCAGCAGGATTTGCTCAAATCTGTTCGGCAGATGAAAGCGGGGAAAGTGGCGCGGACGACCCAGGTGGTGTTATCTCCCATCGCCGAAGCGCGCAGCCGGCTCGGCATGTCGCAATCCGAACTCGCTGCCCTGATGGGGGTGTCTCCCCGTACTCTGCAAGATTGGGAACAAGGCCGTCGCAAACCCACGGGTGCGGCGCAAACCCTTTTGCGCGTGGCGATCGCGCACCCGGAAGCCTCGCGTGATTTGAAGGCGGCGTGAGTACTGAATCCTTCAAGTAGCGCGATATCGATTGCATCTCTAACTTTTCTTCTGCGAGAGCTGAATGGCTGTTCCAACCTACGACAAGTTCATCGAGCCAATTCTTCGTTACTTGGCTGTGAAGCCAAGTGGTGCTCTTGCACGAGACGCCCACGAAGCAGCAGCACAGGCGCTCGCGATACCTGAAATTGACCGACAAGAGCTTCTGCCAAGTGGCACGCAACCGATATATAAAAACCGGGCAGGTTGGGCGCATGACCGTCTCAAAAGAGCTGGCCTGTCCACCAGTCCTCGTCGTGGTTACTGGCAGCTTACGGAGCAAGGTTTAGCATTTGCTAATTCACATGCCGCACCACTGTCTGCAAAGGACGTTGAGCAACTTGCAGTCGGATTTATGGATGTTCGGCTAAGGCCTCCTACTAGCGAAGAGCTTCTTGTTTCGCCTGGTTTCGCGCAGCCACTTTTGCCTGTCTCGGCTATTGCAAGTCCGGACGACCGGCTTGGAGAAGCCGTTGCAGAACTTCGCCGATCGGTCAGCGTCGAATTGCTCGAAACGTTAGCAACTGTATCCCCCTCATTCTTCGAGACGATTGTGCTCGACCTGCTGCATCGCATGGGGTATGGCGCCAGTCGCGCCGATATCCAACGTGTTGGAGGCTCTGGCGATGGTGGAATCGATGGTGTTATTTCACTCGATAAGCTTGGCCTGGAGAAGGTCTACGTACAAGCCAAGCGCTGGCAGCAAACCGTTGGAAGGCCAGAAGTTCAGGCGTTTTATGGCGCACTGGCAGGTCAGCGCGCGAACAAAGGGGTGTTTATCACCACATCAGGCTATACGGCTCAAGCCATCGAATTTGCTAGGTCTGTTGAGCGCATCGTACTTGTAGACGGCTCCCGCTTAGTAGAGTTGATGATGGATAACGAAGTTGGCGTTTCTTCACGCACAGTCAAGGTTCCGAAGATTGATAGTGACTACTTCGATGAAGAGGCTACCTAACTTTGAAGTGGTGAGTGTCGCCGGCTATCCGGCGAATTATTCATCCCGCAACGCCTCCACCGGATTCAATCGCGCCGCCCGCATCGCCGGTACCACCCCAGCAGCCAACCCGATCAGCACCGACACCACCAGCGCACCGAGGGCGTAATCCCACGGCGTGTTGACCGGCAGGCCACTTACGGTGGTCTTCAATAGCCAGGCGACGCTTACGCCGACAGCTAGTCCTCCGAGTCCACCCAAAGTGGACAGCACGGTCGACTCCATCAAAAACAGGGTGCGGATTTGCGCGCGTGTGGTGCCCAGTGCGGTGAGCAGGCCGATCTCGGCGACGCGCTCGGCCACCGCGATGTGCATCAGCGTGACCATGCCGACCGCACCGACTAGCAGCGAAATGCCGCCGAGGGCGGCCACGGCGAAAGTCAGCACATCCAGCACGGTACCCAGCGTGTCGAGCATCTGCTGCTGTGGCGTCACGGTGAAATCCTCGCGCCCGTGGCGGGCGATCAGGATGCGCTTGATGTCCTCGACCACGGCTTTAAGCGGCGATCCGGGGCGGTAGGCGATGTGGACTTCCATTACGCCCTCGCGGTTGAATACTTCGAGCGCGCGCGCGGTGGGGATGTAGACGGTGTCGTCGAGGTCGAAGCCCAGCACCTGGCCCTTGGGCGCCATCACGCCGATCACGCGGAAACGCGATGACCCGACCTGCAGGGTGGCGCCCAGCGGGTTGGCGCTGCCAAACAGTTCGCTGCGCACTTTCGAACCCAGTACCGCATAGGCGCGCGGATTACGCGGATCGTCGGCGGGCAGGTACTGGCCGACTGCCACGTGCATATTGAAGGCGCGCGAAAAATCCGGCCCTTCGCCGTACACCGTCACCCGCCGGCTGCGGCCGTGGGCGCGGATTTCCGCGTTGCCCATCACCCCGGCGTTGGTGTACTGCGCATAACGCGAGGTTTTCAGTGCCAGCGAGTCTTCGATGGTCAGCAGCCGCGCGCTGCCGATGGCGCCCACCGAGGCACCGTGGGTGCTGGTTTTACCAGGGCTGACGTTGATGATGTTGGTGCCGAACTGGGTGAACTCGGCCAGCACGAATTGATGGATGCCGTCGCCAATCGAGGTGAGCAGGATCACGGCGGCAATGCCGACGGCGATGCCGGTAGCCGACAGGAAGGTGCGCAGCCGGTGCGCGGTGAGCGCGTGCAGGGCGAAGCGCAGGGTGTCGGCGGCGCTCATTTTCCGCTCAGTGCCAGCACAGGGTCGAGCCGTGCCGCCCGCGCTGCGGGCAGCAGGCTGGCGATGATGCCAGTGAGAATGGCGGTGGCGACGCCTGCCACGCTGGCCCAGTTGGGCGGCCAGGCGGGGAGCACCGGATAGGCGAGGCGGATCATCCAGGCGCCGAAGTGGCCCAGCGCGAAACCGATGGCGCCTCCCGCCAGCGACAGCCACAGCGCCTCGGCAAAGAACAGGCGGCGGATATCGGCGGCGGGTGCGCCGATGGCTTTGAGCAGACCGATTTCCGAGGTGCGCTGCGCCACTGCCACCAGCATCACGTTCATCACCAGAATTCCGGCTACCGCCAGGCTGATCGCGGCGATGCCCGCCACCCCCAGCGTCAGCGCGCGCAGGATGCGGTCGAATGTGGCAAGCACGGCGTCCTGGGTGATGACGGTGACGTCCTCCTCGCCGTCGTGGCGCAGCTTCAGGGTGTGGCTGATCGCGGCCTTGGCGGGTTCGATGGCATTGCGATTGCGCGCCTCGACCAGGATACGGAACAGCGACTCGGTGTTGAACAATTCCTGCGCGTAATCGATCGGGATGATGGCGATTTCATCGGAATTGAAGCCCATCGATTCGCCCTGGCTCGCGAGCACGCCCGACACCAGAAAGCGGCTGTCGCCGAGCCGGATGCGCTGGCCAATGACCTTGCCGTCCGGAAAGAATTCGCGCGCCAGCTGGCTGCCCAGCACGATTTGCGCACTGCGTTCCGAGCCGTGGGCGAGAAAACTGCCCTGCGACAGCTTCATGTGGCGGATCGGTAGTAACGCCGACGTGCTGCCGAGCACTGTCACCTCGCGCAGCCGCCCAGCGGCGGTAAGTTCGGCCACGCCCACATTGAGCGGTGCGTAACGTCTGACTTGCGGCAGCTGGCCGATGAAGCGGGCGTCTTCCAGCGTCAGGTCGCGCGGCGTCTGCCCGAGTGACGCACCGGCAAAACCACCCGCGGTTTCGGCGCGGCCCGGCAGCACGATGACCAGATTGGTGCCGAGCGAGGAAAACTGCCCCACCACATAGCGCCGCGCGCCGTCACCCAGCGCGGTCAGCACCACTACCGCTGCCACCCCCAGCGCCATCGCCAGCACGATGAGCAGCGAGCGGGTGCGGTAACTCACTACTGTTGTAAAAGAGAGTTTCAGAGTGTCGCGCAGGGTCATTTTTCGTCGGCGACGATCTCGCCATCACGCATCGCAATGTGGCGATGCGCGCGCGCGCCGAGTTCGCGGTCGTGGGTGACGACGATCAGCGTGGTGCCGGCGTGATGCAGGCCTTCCAGCAAGGCCATAACTTCGGCGCCGATGCGGTGATCGAGGTTGCCGGTCGGTTCGTCGGCCAGCAGCGCGGTCGGGCGCAGGATGGTGGCGCGCGCGATCGCGACGCGCTGGCGCTGGCCGCCGGAGAGTTCGGCCGGGCGATGAAGGGCGCGGTCGGTGAGGTCGAAGGCGTCCAGCGCGGCATCGACGCGTGACTTGCGTTCGGCCGGGTTGACCCCTTCCAGCATCAGCGGCAGCTCGATGTTCTGCGCTGCGGTCAGGCGCGGCACCAGGTGGAACGACTGGAACACGAAGCCGATTTTCTCGCGCCGCACGCGCGCCTGTTCGGTTTCCGACAGCTCGGTGACGCTGATGCCGTCCAGCTCATAGCGTCCGCTATCGGGGCGGTCGAGCAAGCCGATGACGTTGAGCAGGGTGGATTTTCCGGAGCCGGACGGCCCCATGATCGAGACATATTCGCCCGACGCGATGTCGAGGCTGACATTGTTGAGGGCGCGCACTTCCTGGTCGCCCATGTGGAAAACGCGCGTAATCGCAGCGAGCCGGATCATGGCTGGGCAGTTGTGGGTTTGACCTTGACGCCGGCTTTCACGCTTTCGTCATCGAAGGACAGCAGCACCCGGTCACCCGCTTTGAGGCCGTCGACGATTTCGGTAAACGCCCAGTTGGCCAGCCCGGTTTTGAGCTTGCGCGATTCCAGCTTGTCGCCCGCTCCCAGTACCAGCACGCTGCCGTCCTGCTGGATCGCCTGGGTGGGCACACGCAGCACATTGTCGCGGCGCTCGATGATGACTTCGACATCGGCGCTGTAGCCGACCAGCAGCGGACGGTGTTCGGCATCGGTGAAATCGGCTTCAACATCGACTGTGCGCGCCTGTTTTTCCACCTCGGTGACATACGGCGCAATGCGCCGCACGCGGCCCTCGAAGGTCTGGCCGGGCAGGGCGTCGAGGGTGATGCGCGCGGGCTGGCCAGGCTTCAGCCTGGGCGCATCGACTTCGTCCATCGGTGCGGTGACGTAGAGGCAGGTGTCGTCGATCAGATCGACCGCGGGCGGGGTGGGAATGCCGGGCGGCGAGGGCGTGGCATATTCGCCCACTTCGCCGGTGACTTGCGCGACGATGCCGGCAAACGGCGCGGTGAGCGTGGTGCGCTCCAGCCCGGCCAGTGTCACGTTGATCTGCGCCTGCGCACGCTTGACGTCGGCGACCAGCGCAGCGCAGTTGGCCTGGCGCGCGCGGGCTTCGGCACGGGCGTCCTCGCCGCGCTGCGGGCTGACGAACCCCTTTTGTGCAAGCTGTTCGGTGCGTTCGGCATCGCGCTTCGAGTTGTCGGCCATGATGCAGGCTTCGCGGCGGCGTTCCTCGCTGGTGGCAAGCTGGCGAATGGCAAGCTCGCGCTGCGCGGCGAGATCGTGGTTCCACAATTCCAGCAGCGGTTGTCCCGCCTTCACACGGTCGCCTTCCTTTACCCACAGTTTCACGATTTGCCCGCCTGCCACCGGGGCCAATTTGGCGCGGCGGCAGGCGGTGATCGTGCCGGCGCGGGTGTTGACCACGGTGGATTCGACTGCGCCGCGCGCAATTGTGGCGAGTTCGACCTCGGGTGG
This sequence comes from Hydrogenophilales bacterium, assembly GCA_011391655.1. Next base: position 5,281 of record JAABQE010000187.1, on the reverse strand, counting down.
CTGCGGCCGGGTGAAGTGCCAGCCCGCGTAGGCCAGCACGGCGATGACCGACAGGGTCAAGGCCAGACGCAACAGGGTTTTGGATTTGAGCATGGCAGGAGGAGCAGCAGGGAACCAGCCCAATGTACCATCCACCCATGTTGAAAACCATCGTTCCCGCCCTGCTCGAATTCAAGGATGGCGTGGCGTATTCCGCCGCGTATGACGATGTTTATCATTCGGCCGACGGCGGCGCAGGCCAGGCACGCTATGTGTTTTTGCAGGGTTGCGGCCTGCCGGGGAGGTGGAGCGGGCGCGCGGGTTTCGTCGTGCTGGAAACCGGCTTTGGCACTGGCCTGAACTTTCTGGCGACGTGGGCGGCGTGGCGTGATGATCCGGCGCGTCCCGCGCGGCTGCATTTCTTATCCATCGAAAAGCATCCGTTCCGGGCAGATGATCTGGCGATCCTGCATGCGCAGTGGCCGGAACTCGCCACGTTGTCCAGTGAATTGCTCGCCAACTGGCCGTTGCTGACGCCGGGGTTTCATCGCATTGCCCTCAACGGTGGGCGGGTGCAATTGACGCTGATGCTGGGCGATGTGCACGATTGCCTGCCGCAGGTGCAGGCTGGGGTAGATGCGTTTTATCTGGATGGGTTCAGTCCGGATAGCAATGCCGACATGTGGCAGCCGAAGCTGTTTTACACCCTGGCGCGACTGGCCAAACCCGGTGCGCGGGTGGCGACCTACACGGTGGCGGTACCGGTGCGCCAAGGGCTGGAACGCGCGGGGTTTGTGTGCGAAAAACGCATGGGGTATGGCAGCAAGCGGTATCGCCTCGCCGCGCGTTATTCAGGCAATGTGCATCGCCTGGCCTTTTCTGCGCCACGCCAGGTCGCGGTGATCGGCGCCGGGGTGGCGGGGTGTGCGCTGGCGCATGCTCTGGCGCAGCGCGGGGTCGCCGTCATGGTGCTGGAGCGTGCCGATGCTCCCGCGCAGGCCGCTTCGGGCAACCCGGTGGCGGTGTTTCGTCCGGTGATTTCGCGTGACGACAACCGCTCGACCCGCCTCACCCGCGCGGCATTTTTGCATGCCTTGCGTGCCTGGCCTGCGCTTGGCGGGCAGGTGGCATGGTCGGGTTGTGGTGTATTGCATCTGGCCCGCGATGCCGAGGTCGCAGCCAAGCAGCAGCAGGCTTTGGCCGATACGGCGCCGCCCGCCGAATACGCGCGCTGGGTGGAGCAGGACGAGGCACGTGAATTGGCGAATTGGCCGGTGGACGCACCCGGCGTGTTTTATCCGACGGCAGGCTGGGTGGAGCCGGGCAGTTTGTGCCGCGCCTGGCTGGATCATCCTGCCATCAGCTTGAGAACCGGTCGCGGCGTCGCGCGTGTGCAGGCGGGTGCAAACGGCTGGCGGTTGCTGGCTGACAATGGCGAAATATTGCTTGAAGCCGATGCGGTGGTGCTGGCGAATGCGTTCGATGCGCTGAGCCTGGTTGCGAATGTGAACTGGCCGCTGGAAATCGTGCGCGGGCAAATCACCCGCTTGCCGTCGGGCAGCCTGCCGGAAATTCGCCGGGTCATTGCGCGCGAGGGCTATATCGCCCCGGGTGTGGAGCAACTGGTCATTGGCGCCACCTATGAAAACAATGACGATGACATCGCGCCGCGCCGGGCAAGCGATCGGTTGAATCTGGAGCGGCTGGAAGCGATTCTGCCGGGAGCGAATGCGCGTTTGTCAGCGGATGATTTGAACGGGGAAGCGGCGCTGGGTGGGCGTGCCTCATTGCGCGCCACCATGCCGGATCGTTTACCGATCGTGGGGGCGGTCGCCGGGCATGCCGGACTGTATGTTGCGGCGGGCTATGCCTCGCGCGGAATGGTGTGGGCGGGTTTGCTGGGTGAGGCGTTGGCGGATCAGATCACGGGACAGCCGTGTCCGCTGGAGGCCGACCTGATGCGGGCGATTGCGCCGGATCGTTACAGTTGAAGCCGAATCAAGCGGCGGTGCGCGGTTTGCCGGTGTGCGCGGTGACCGATTGCCCCGCCTGGTCATACATCCCGCCCTGATTGGTCGTTGCATGAATCAGGACATTCAGGGCCTGGCGGGTGTTGGCCAGGCGCATTTCGATCAGCTTGCCAATCCGCAGGTTCATGTCCTTCGCGTGTTGTTCCATTTGGCACAGTTGCTGCCATTGGGTGCGGTGCTCTGGCTGGCCATGTTGGGTCAGCCAGGTGTTCATGCCGACGTGGTCAGCGCTGAGTCCGGCTTCCAGCAAGGCGTTGTGGCGCGTGCTCGCCATGTTGTTCAGTGTGTGCAGTTGCGCCAGCTTTGAGGTGCTCAAGCGTGTCAGTTCATCGGCATCGCCATTCACCAAGGCCTGCTCTTCCTCAGCCATCACGTTCAGCATCGCCTGCCAGGCAGCACATTCCACTGCCAGCTTGGTGACAAGGGTTGGGTCAGGCGTAGCCTTATTTGGCGGCATGGAGCATTTCTTTCACCGAGTCGAGCAGGCTGGTGGCGATGTTTCCGCTATTGATCGCATATTGCCCGCTGGCGATGGTTTCCTTGATGTTTTCCACCCGCGCACGATCCACAAGCGGAACCGCAGCAAGCTGGGCTTCCATTTGCGACAATTCGGCCGCGCGCGAACTCAGGCGAACTTCGGTTTGGTCGCTGCCAGCGCGTTGGCTGGCCTGCGGTTGCGCGGGACGATTTTCACTCGAGGTGGGTGGGGTGATTTTCAGGCCGGAATCAATTTTCATGGCGATTTCCTGTAGCGGTACGGGCGGAATGAGGCGACTTCCGTTAAAGCTACATCAGTAACGTCAGTTTGCAAACCTTCCTGAAGTGGGGTGGCGGTGGCACACATGAATCAGTAAGCGACGACGACTTGCTGGCCAACTTCCGCGATGCCGCTGACAACTTGCCCGGAAGCCGTTTTGACCCGCACGCGCTCACCCTTGCTGCCATTGGCCAGCGCCATCCCTTCGCTCTGGACAGAAAACCCCGGACCATTCAGCACGATGCGGGTGGGCTGACCCTGCTGCACCACCAGGGGTGAACGTAACAAAGACGCGCGCAGGGGCGCATTCACCGCCAGTCCCGACACCGTGCGGTAGCCCACGATGGCACCGATATTCTGGGCAACGTCAGCCGTCAGCAGACCAAGATTGCCCTCGCGCAGCATCAGGTCGGTCTCGGTCAGAATGTGGTTGGCAGGCAGCGGCTGGCTGGTTGCTACATAGCTGCCGATCAGTTGGACCTGGGCCGGCAGGTAGACCGTCCATCGAGACGGGGCCAGGCAGCGCATACCCACGGTGGTTCGGCCGATAGGGCGGCTGCCAGCAGGTTGAAACGCTTCCAGCGCGTCGCAGGCTTCCAGCGTGCTGCGCGGTGGCTTGACGCTGACGCTGAGCTTGCCCGGTAAACCATTGGCCTGCGTTTTCAGGAAATCTTCGGCATGTTTCAGCAGGGTGGCCGGGTCCTGGTCTGCGGCATGCGCCGCGCCCGACAGGCACAGGCAGACAAGCACTGCCCGCTGGAATACAGCGCTGATTGCTTGGATGGATGGGTGTGGCATCTCGGCTCCTGATTTCAGACTTTTTCTCACAGTGCCAGTGTAGGAAGGGAAGCCTCATCTTAAGAGTCGAATAGCACGGTCTTTCTGCCGTTTATCCTGCGATTGAATGGACAGGTGCGCACCTAGGATGCAGTCATCGCAAAAAGGCTTTGAAGCTGCGGCGGCAAAGTGAAGAGGTGAAAATCATGTCGAACCGGATAGATGACTTGTTGGGCTTCCACCAGCAGGCGCTGCGCGTGCGCGGCGAGCGCCAGCAGGTGCTGGCTTCCAACATCGCCAACGCAGACACGCCCAACTACAAGGCGCGTGACATGAATTTCAAGGCCACCTTGCAAGCTGCATTAAATGGATCGGATGGATCGGGCCCATCCGGTGGTGCAGCGATGGCCACCACCGCGCCGGGTCATCTGGCAGGCAAGCCCGGCATGTCGGGCCATTCTGGCTTGCTGTACCGCACGCCGGCACAGGGCAGCGTGGACGGCAACACGGTGGATATGGATGCCGAGCGTGCCGCCTTTACCGAAAACGCCGTGCAGTATGAGTTCAATCTAACCCGAATCAATCAGCAGATCAAAGGCATGCTGACGGTTATCCAGGGAGGCTAATAAGCATGTCTTTATTCAATATTTTCAACGTGGCCGGTTCGGCCATGAACGCCCAGTCGCAGCGGCTGAACGTCGTCGCCAGCAATCTGGCCAACGCGGATAGCGCGGTGAGCGCCAATGGCGAACCGTACAAAGCCAAACAGGTGGTGTTTGCTGCGACCCCGATGGGAAAAGACGGTGCAACCGGGGTGAATGTGGCGGCGGTGATCGAGGACCCGTCTCCGATGAAGATGCTGTACGACCCGAAAAATCCGCTTGCCGACGACAAGGGCTACGTGGCCATGCCCAACGTCAACGTGGTGGAGGAGATGGTCAACATGATTTCTGCTTCGCGTTCATACCAGTCCAATGCAGACATGATGAACACCACCAAAACCCTGTTGCTCAAGACCCTGAACATCGGACAGTAATCGGTCAGTAATCGGATAATTATCAGACAAGTTACCAAGGAGTCGCAATGAATACCGTACAAGACACAAGCAATGTCACCAGCCTGTTTGGGGCAGGCGCGGCCACCCAGGCCAAGAGCAGCTCCGAAGCAACGACAGACCGCTTTCTGAGCCTGCTGGTGGCGCAGATGAAAAACCAGGATCCGTTGAATCCCATGGATAACGCCCAGGTGACCAGCCAGATGGCCCAGCTATCCACCGTGGAGGGCATCGAGAGCATGAATGCCACGCTGCAAGCGCTCGCGTCCAGCATGGGAGCCAATCAGATGTCGCAGGCAGCCAGTCTGATTGGGCATGGCGTGCTGGTTCCGGGCAATACGCTGAATCCGTCCCAGCAACTGGATGTCATGGGGTTTGATTTGTCGCGTCCGGCCGAGCAGGTCAGCGTCAGCATTCTTGATGCGGCAGGGAATGAGGTTCGCAAGCTGGACCTGGGGCCACGCGCCGAGGGTATGAACATGCTGGCGTGGGATGGCCTGACCAATAATGGATCTGCCGCAGCAGCAGGCCAATATACCTTCCTGGTCGATGCAGCTCAGGGCGGCCAGCAGGTGAGCCATACCGACTTGCATCTAGGCATGGTGAACAGCGTTACACAGGGTGATCAGGGCGTGAAGTTGAACCTGGCGGGCAACGAGAGTGTGAGTTATGCCGACATCCGGC
>JAABQE010000186.1 GCA_011391655.1 Hydrogenophilales bacterium | reverse complement strand
GTTGCGGGTATCCTTGGATTCGGCGCGCGGATCCTGACGCGACTCTTTGCTGGTATCGCGCTGGGCCACCATGAACGATCCATCCAGACCATCCGGATTCGCCTGAGCGGGCGCAGCCAGCGCCAATCCCAGTGCGATCAGTCCAAGCATTCCTGTGTGACGTGTGTTCATGTTGTCTCCTTGTTCGGGGGGCGATGTCTCGCTTCCATGCTTTGCAGTTTGGGTGGCAAAAGTAAGTGCTCTGTTTCACGCAAGCGCAATTTTGTAACCGTGTGTAACCGGATGCGAAGCGCGCAGAGGGCGCGCTATAGTTGCCGCATGGAAAAAGATCTGATTTATGTGACTGACGACGATCCCGGCATCCGCGAGTTGGTGGCCGAGTATCTGACCGCGCAGGGCTATGCGGTTGAGACGGCAGCGGACGCCGCTGCGCTGGATCGTCTGCTGGCGGTGCGGTTGCCGCAGCTCGTCGTGCTCGACTGGATGATGCCGGGCGAAGATGGCCTGTCGGTTGCCCGCCGCCTGCGCGCGCAGCCGGGGTTTCCGCCGATCATCATGTTGTCGGCCAAGGGCGAGGATATCGACCGCATCATTGGCCTTGAGGTCGGTGCGGACGACTATCTGCCCAAACCGTTCAACCCGCGCGAGCTGCTGGCGCGCATCCGCGCGGTGCTCAGGCGGCACGATGCAGTTTCGCCGCAGGCCGCGGCCGCCCCGGCCAAAACCTTTGCCTTTGGTCCCTTCGTCGTCAACCTCGATGCACGCAGTCTCAGTCGCGATGGCAGCGAGATCATGCTCACCGGTGGCGAATACGAACTGCTGGAAATTTTTGTCGGCCACGCCAACCGAGCCCTGTCGCGCGACTGGCTGATGGGGCAACTGCGTGGCTTCGAGCGTGATCCGTTTGACCGCAGCATCGACGTGCGGGTGAATCGCCTGCGTAAAAAGATCGAGGAAGACCCGGCCAATCCGGCCTACATCCGCACGCAACGGGGGCAGGGGTATGTGTTTGTGCCGCGGGGTAAAGATTAAATGGTTTGCCAGAAGGCGAATTTTTGCGCGACTATCACGCAAACCAACTTGTACCCTTTGGGTATGAGTCATCCTGACTGAAAAATAAGATGGCCTCTGCTTCTTCCGGAACCGGCACAAAGGAACAACGACGGCATGCGCGGCTGGCAACCTCGCAGACCGCGCACATCCGCTTTGGTGATGGCGCGGCCATTCCTGCTGAAATCCGTGATTTTTGCCAGACCGGGCTGTACGTGGCTTTTCTCGGCGACCGTACGCCCGACGCCGCCCTCCCTGTTCTGGTGGGCGATTCCGTGCAGGTGGCGTTCACCGCGGGGGATTCAGGCGCATTCCGGTGCAAGGGCCGGGTCGAGCATGTTTCACCCGGCGGGATCGGCGTCTTCACTGCGGCCTTGCCCGAAGGCATGCTGCAGGCCTTGCGCACGGCGAGCGAACATCGTTCCCCACCCGGTCTGAAGCAGGCGGGCGCCGGCCTGAGCCCGCAACAGGCTCAGGCGCTGCAGCTGGAATGCACCAGCCAGTTCCGCAGCTTCCTTGATGCGGTGATGCAGGACTTTTTTCAGCGCGCGGCGGAGCGTCTGAGTGAGGCGGGTCAGAACGAACCGAGTTTTCTGGAGCGCTCGCGTTACGACTATGGCGTCCAGGAGCTGACGCAGCGCCGCAGCCGGATCGAAGACGATTTTTTCAATGCCATACGCGACCGCATCCAGCATGTCGGCTCGGCTACGGAAACCTTGGGGACGCCCGCAACGAACAAGTTGTCGCTCGTTGACGAGGCTGAGTTCGAGGACTGGCTGAGTTTGTCGGCGGTGATCAAGCAGATCGAGGCGGGGATTGCCTCTCCGCTCGGTGAGTTCGAGCAGCGCTACAGCAGCCTGATCGGCATGCCGGTCGACCGGAAAAACAATCCCCTCGGCCCGGAAACGATCGGCCATGCCTTCCAGGATGCCATTCAGGTCCTGGATTTTTCCAATCCCATGCGGGCGGTTCTCTACAAGGTGCTCGGGCAAGCGGTGTCGAGCCGGGGGTTGCAGCTTTACCAGCAGCTCAACCAGACGCTGAATGCCCTGCAGCCCGCTGCGCCGCCTGAACCAAAACGCGAAAAAACGCGGGCGAAGTCGAAGCCGAAGCCTGCCCCGGCCGGCGGGCAAGCCAGTGAAAGCGACAAGCCCAAGCCGGATCTCGCCGACATCGCCGACACTCTGAACGCCCTCTACAACCAGGATCAGGCGGGCGCGCCCCTGGCGCCGGAGAGCGCCGAGTACAGTCTGGACCGTATTCTGGCGACCCTCAACCAGTCCCAGCGACGCGCAGCAAGTGGCGGCATGCCGCTGGCATCTGCCGCGCAATCCAGTCGCCAGATGGGCGCGTCTCCGGCGCATCCAGCTGCCGCGCGGCCTGAAATCCTGCAAATGGTGAGTCGCCTGCAACAGACCGCGCGCCAGATGGGCGGGCGCGATGTGTCGGCGCAGCGAGCAGGCGGTGCGGCGGGCGGCGCAGAAAAGGCTTTGCCGGAAGTCAGCCTGCGCGAATTGCAGCTTGCCCTGGACGGCTTGCCACTGGCAGGCCAGGCAGCGGCGGGCACGCC
>JAABQE010000185.1 GCA_011391655.1 Hydrogenophilales bacterium | reverse complement strand
AGGGGATAGGCGCCGCGCCATTTGAGTTCCGGCATGAAATCGAAGTTCATCCCGTACAGGCTGAAAATAACGGTCGGCACCGCCAGCACCGCGCCCCAGCCCGCCAGTTTTTGCACCGATTCGTTTTGCTTGACCGACAGCGAAGCGAGGTGAAATTGCATTGCGTCCGAAGTGGACGTGCGCAGGCGCTCGATCGCGGCAGATACCCGCATGGCATGGTCGTCGATGTCGCGGTAATAAGCCTTGAGCGCCTTGGATGCGTATTCCGGATGCAGGCGCAGCAGGTTTTTGGTGATCTCCTGCATCGGTTCGGCTGCGTCGCGCAATGCGGTCAGGTCACGCTTGATCGCGTAGAGCTGGGCCAGCATGTCGCGCCCTGGTTTGGAGCCGCTCATCAACTGGCTTTCCAGTGACAGGAAACGATCCTGCATGCCTTCGATCACCGGACGGTATTGGTCAACAATCAGGTCGAGCACCAGATATAGCGCATAGGACGCTCCCGGCTTGATGCCGCTGGGCAGACGTTGCAAACGCTCGCTTACCCGCTGATAGCCGCTACCGTTGTCGTGGCGGATGGCGACCAGCCAGTTGCTGCCGACGAACAAATGGGTTTCGCCAAATTCCACGCGTGCTTCCAACAGTTGCGCGGTGCGCGTGGCGATGAACAGGTGTCCGTCGTATTCCTCAAGTTTGGCACGCTGGTGGGTGGAGATGGCGTCTTCGAGTGCCAGTGCATGCAGGCCGAGTTCTTCGCCCAGACGGGTGATGAGCGTGCTGTCGGGTGATTTCAGTTCGATCCAGATGAAACGATCGGCCTGGCCAACATGGTCGCTGATGGTTTCAAAAGCGATGGTCTGGACGCTGGCATCGCGAAAAAGCTGACAGTCGGTCATGGTGTTCAGCAGCAAGTGGAAAAGAAGAATGTATGACGCATCAAAAGCAGTTTACGTGTCTTTATAAAATGCCTGAAGCTCAAGGTACACTCCCCCCGCAAAACGAGCCCTAAATCAATCGCTCGATTACACTTCTGCGGAGACGGTATGAGAACAATATGGCTGTGCCTGGCCTGGATGCTGGGCATGACAGCCCAGGCTGCGCCTCCCACCCCTTATGCGTTTGGCGTCCTTAATCAGCGCAGCCTGCAGGCAACGGCGGTTTACTGGAACCCCATTCTGAATTATGTGACGGCCCGCTCCGGGGTGCCGCTGGAATTGCATATCGGGCGTACAGCCAACGAAACCACCGATCGCGTGGCAGCAGGCAAACTGGATTTCGCCTATACCAATCACCTGTTTACCCCCAAACGGGATCAGCTGGGCTGGCGCGTGCTGGCGCGACAGGATTCATCCGGCATTCGGGGGCAAGTGGTGGTGCTCGATCGCTCGCCGGTTACAACCTTGCAGGACCTGGCCGACAAACTGGTGGCATTCGCCAATCCGTATGGCTTTACCGGTTATTACGTGCCGATGGACGCGCTGCTGCGTGCCGGGGTCAAGGTGGTGCCCGTGTTTGCCGGCAACCAGGAAGCGGCGATGGGGCAGTTGCTGTCGGGAGAGGTCGCCGCCGCCGGGGTGAATCATCAGGTGATGGCTGATTTCGCCGAGCGCCGCGGATTGACCTATCGCGTCGTCAGCGAGTCCGGGCCTTATTTCGATCTGGCGGTCATGGCTTCGCCGCGTGTCAGCGCGGCCGACAGTGAGAAAGTGCGCCAGGCTTTTGTCAATATGGCGCGTGACCCGGAAGGGCAACGCGTATTGCAGGGGGCGGCACAATCGCTCGGCTTGTCCAACGTGCGCGGTTTTGTTCCGGCGGATGGCCGTGACTACGACAACTACCGGACATTTCTCAAACGCACCCTGGTACCGCTGAATGAGTGATTTGCAGAGCGTGCGCGCGACCCGCTATAGCCTGACGGCCAATATCCTGGGCACGGTGTTTGTGCTGATCCTGCTGATGTATCTGATGACGCTGGCCGGCCTGGGTTTGTCGCTCCGGGAACGTGCGCAGCAGAACCTTGATCTGGCTGCCGAACGTGAACTCAGTGCCATCATGACCGTGATTCAGGATCAGGTGCTGCTGCGGGATTACCCCGCCATCGAGCAACTGATTACGGCGCGTGTTGCCCACAACCACATTCTGCAGGCGCGTTTCAGCGCCCGCTCGTTTACGTTTGAAGCAGGCACCCCCCCGGCTGCGCAGACTTATCCGGACTGGTTTGCCCGTTTGCTGGACCTGTCCGCGCCGCGAGCAGAATCCCAGTTGATAGTGGGCGGCAGCGCCTATGGCAAGGTGTCGGTCACGCTTGACCCTGCGTCGGCCATTCATAATTTATGGGCGCTGGCCGTGCGCTTCACCTGGCTGATGATCATTGGCCTGGCGGTCTGCATGTTGCTGCTGAACTGGTTGTTGGGGCGCAATCGACGTGGTTTGCAAGCCTTGCGTCAGGCGGCACGCGCAATCGAAAACGGCGATCTCGGCGCGCGCGCGAGCCTGGCTCATGGGGCCTCCCCCGAGGTGCGCGAAACCAAACTGGCGTTCAATCACATGGCCGATCACGTGAGCCAGCTGGTGAGTGCGCTGGAAAGCGAACATGCTGATTTGCTGGTTGAAAAAGAACGTTTGCGGGTGAC
>JAABQE010000184.1 GCA_011391655.1 Hydrogenophilales bacterium | reverse complement strand
CCGACCCGGAAAACTTCCTGTTCCTGCTGTATGGTCCGCACAAGAAAGTCGGCAGCGGCGGCGAGAATGCGGCCAACTACGACAACCCTGAATTCAACCGCCTGTTCGAGCGCATGAAGGACATGGACAACGGTCCCGAGCGGCAGCAGGTGATCGACGCCATGCTGGAGATCGTGCGCCGCGATGCGCCGTGGATCTTCGCCTACTACCCCAAATCCTTCGGCCTGCGCCACGGCTGGGTGCATAACGTCAAGCCCAACCTGATGGCCAACAACACGCTCAAATACCGCCGCATCGACCCGGGCCTGCGCGAAACCCGGCGCGACGCATGGAACCAGCCGGTACTTTGGCCGATCATCCTGCTGGTGGCAGGAATGGTCGCCGTCATCGCGCCGGCGGTGATCGCGTGGCGACGGCATGAAAGGAAAACCGCCTGATGGGCGCCTACATCCTGCGCCGCCTGCTGTATGCGATTCCGATCCTGATCGGGGTGAATCTGCTGACCTTCGCATTGTTCTTCGTCGTCAACACGCCGGACGACATGGCGCGGCTGCAACTCGGCGCCAAGCACGTGACGCCGGAGGCGATCGAGCGGTGGAAGACCGAGCACGGCTACGATAAGCCGCTGCTGCTGAACGCCAAGGAGGAAGGCGCGGCGCAATTCACCGACACCATCTTCTTCCAGCATTCGGCGGCGATGTTCGCGTTCGAGTTCGGCAAGGGCGACGACGGCCGCGACATCGGCAACGAGATTCGCACCCGCATGGGGCCGAGCCTGGCGATCGCGCTGCCGGTCTTCGTCATTGGCCTGATGGTCAACATCACGTTTGCGCTGCTCATGGTGTTCTTCCGTTCCACCTACCTCGATTTGTGGGGGGTGGTGCTGTGCGTGGTGCTGATGTCGATCTCGGGATTGTTCTACATCATTGCCGGGCAGTACTTCATCGCCAAGCTGTGGAACCTGCTGCCGATCTCGGGCTTCGCCGAGGGTATCGACGGCCTCCGTTTCATCCTGCTGCCGGTTCTGGTCAGCGTGGTGGCGGGCATCGGCAGTGGCTCGCGCTGGTATCGCACCATTTTTCTCGAGGAAATCGGCAAGGACTACGTGCGTACTGCGCGCGCCAAGGGCCTGGGCGAAGTCCGCGTGCTGTTCCGCCACGTGCTGAAGAACGGCATGATCCCGATCCTGACCGGTGCGGTGGTGGTGCTGCCGCTGCTGTTCATGGGCAGCCTCATCACCGAATCCTTTTTCGGCATTCCCGGGCTGGGCAGCTACACCATCGACGCCATCCAGGCGCAGGATTTCGCCGTGGTGCGCGCGATGGTGTTCCTTGGCTCCTTCCTTTACATCGCCGGTCTCATCCTGACCGACATTTCCTATTCGTGGGTCGATCCGCGGGTGCGGCTGCAATGAGCTTCGGTGCATTCAACTTCTTGCCTGTGATCCTGTGGACCGATGCGCTGATCTTCGCGCTGCTGGCAGCGGTGGCCACGCTGGTCTGGTTCATTCGCCGCCAGGAGCATCTGCGGGCACCGTGGCGAGTCGTGGCGCAACGCCCCATGGCGATGGGCGCTGCGCTGGTGCTTGGCGTGTTCGTCGTCATCGGCCTGCTCGATTCGCTGCATTACCGCGAGCGCCTGGCCGACAGCCCGGCGGATGCCCCGCAGTACTCGGTCGAAGTACTGTCCGCGTTCGATGCGCTGGTGGGCGAACTGCGCACGCACAAGGAAAAAACCTATTCGTCGCCGCTGGCGATGCAGCTGTACGCCAAGGAATTCATCGAACGCGATGGCGTGACGGTGCGCGATTATCCGCGCCTGCAATTCGGCGGCGCCCACCTGCAACATCTGGACGAGCGCCTGCCCGACATCACCCGTCGCACCCTTGCAGGCGTTGCGCAGGGTGCGCTGGCGAGCATGCTGCTGCTGGGCCTGCTGGCTGCCTGGCAGGCGCGGCGGATGCGGCTTTCGATGGGTGCATGGCTCGCCGCGTGGTGGCGGGGCGCGCTGAACTGGCCGGCGCGGACGGTCGTGTTCGGGGTGGCGCTGCTGCTGATGGCGGCGGGCGTGATCGCGCAGCTGGCGTCCGGCTATCACGTGCTGGGCACCGACAAGGTGGGGCAGGACGTGCTCTACATCAGCCTCAAGAGCATTCGTACCGGGTTGGTCATTGGCACGCTGACGACCCTGGTCACGTTGCCGCTGGCGATCGGCTTCGGAATCGCCGCCGGCTATTTCCGCGGCTGGGTCGACGACGTCATCCAATACATCTACACCGTGCTCAATTCCATCCCGGGCGTGCTGCTGATCGCGGCCGCGGTGCTGATCGTTCAGGTCTACATCGAGTCCAATCCTGAAATATTCGATACCGCCGCCGCGCGCGCCGACATCCGCCTGCTGGCGCTCTGTCTCATCATGGGCGTCACCAGCTGGACCGGACTCGCGCGCCTCTTGCGCGGGGAATCGCTCAAGCTGCGCACGCTGGATTACGTCGAAGCGGCGCGCGCCTTCGGCGTGTCGCACAGCCGCATCATCAGCCGGCACATCTTTCCCAACGTCTTCCACCTGGTCCTCATCGCGATCGTGCTCGATTTCTCTGGTCTGGTGCTGGCCGAGGCGGTGCTGTCCTACGTCG
>JAABQE010000183.1 GCA_011391655.1 Hydrogenophilales bacterium | reverse complement strand
TTACGGGCAGCGACGTTGAGGCCGCGCACTTGAGCGTTCATCCGCTCGGAAATGGCCAGGCCGGCTGCGTCGTCCTTTGCGCTGTTGATGCGCAGGCCGGAAGACAGGCGCTGAATCGAGGTGTTCAGGGCGGACTGCGACATGCCGAGGTTACGCTGGGTATTGAGCGAGGCGATGTTGGTGTTGATTACTGCTGCCATGATATTTCTCCTTAAGTGGGTCGATTGATTCGGCTAGGTGCCGTCAACTTTGGGCTGCCCGCTTGGGCTACATGCACCGCCGTTGTGTGATGAATCGTCGGGGGTTGGAGAAAGTTAAGGCTGGTTTGAAAAAAAGGCATGCATTTCATTTCGAGCCTTGTGGGCAGGGCAAATCAGGGGGTTCATGCGTCTGCAGCGGGCGTGTCGGGCGCGGTGCAGACGCGGTTTTTGCCGGTTTGCTTGGCTACATACATCGCGGCGTCGGCGCGAGCAATCGTTGCGTCCTGCGATTCGCCCCTGGCGCGCAGGGCAACACCGGCGCTGAAGGTAATCAACACCTGTTCGTTCTTGTCGAGGAAGAATTTCTTGGTGAGACTGCGCTGCAACCGGGTGATGATTTTGGTGGCGCCTTCGATTGGCGTGTTGGGCAGCATCACCAGAAACTCTTCGCCGCCCATGCGCGCGATATGGTCGGTCAGGCGCAATTCCTCCTTGGCAACCGTAACCAGGTGAACCAGCGCATCGTCGCCGGTTTGATGGCCGCGCGTGTCGTTCAGCGCCTTGAAGTTGTCGATGTCGATCACGGCAATACAGAACGGGGAGTTGTGGCGGTCGGCCCGCGAAGCCTCGCGGGCGAATTCATCTTCCATGCCGCGCCGGTTGAGGCTGCCGGTGAGCGGGTCTTCGCGCACCAGCGTGCTCATTTCGGTGAGCTGGGTTTCCAACTGCATGATGCGGGCTTCGGCCTGCACGGCGGTGTCGCGTTCGTGCACCAGCTGGTCGTGCGCGCGCCGGTTGTCGGCTTGCGCAATGCGGGTTTCGTTGATCAGGCTTTCCAGGATGCGGTTGAGCTCCAGCACGTCTTCAGTGCCCTGGATGCGTTCGACGTGGGTGGTGATTTTGGCCTGATATTCGTCGTTGGCAGACAGCGCATCGCTGAGGCGGCTGACAAAGGTGGTCATGGTGGTCTTGAGCCGGGTGGTGGCCTCGCGCAAGCCATGCTTGACCATGCTCTGCTTGTAAATAATTTCCTTGAGGCGTTTTTCAGCCTCTTGCAGCGATTTAATCGGCATCGGGCCTGCAATGACGTCTTGCACCATGTCGAGCTGGCCGCGCAACCAGGTGTCGTCGTCGAGCAGCTCGCCGATGTTTTCCACCAGCAGCAGCAGGATGCGTTTGAGCGTTTCTTGCTGGTCGTGAGCGTCACTGCCTTGCAGTTCGATGCTGACCCACAGGGTTTTCAGCTTGCCTGCAGCGTCGCGCAGGGTGGCGTCGCTGTTGGCGTTGCGAACAGATGCGGCGAGTTGCTGGGCTTTTTCGGCCAGCTGCGGGCTATGTGTGAGTTGCGAGGCGACACCGAATTCGAGGGTTTTGACCAGCAACTCACGCAGCAAGGCGAGGTTGTCTGATGGCGGCTCCACCCCGGCGGGGCGGCTTTTATCGGCTTGCGGAATCAGCTGTCGGCTGATTTGCCCCAATTGCTTGCGGCTCTGCGCCCAGTCGCCTTTGCGGATGAATTGATCCAGCGCGTTGGCGGAATCGGCCAGCTGCGGGTGGTGCAGCGTGAGATCCATGACCAGTCCGGCCAATGCGGTGGCCGCGCTGGGGGTGTTGGCGGGCGGTGCGGTGGGGGCGCCGCTGATTTCTTCGTACAGGGTTTGATAGTTGTCCGGCGTAGGCGCAAGCCGGCGCATGGCCAGGCGGCGCAGGGTTTCACGCGCCACCTCGGACGGGTTGTTCAGATTGATCTTGTCACTGGGTTCGGCCATGTTCGCTTCCTGTTTCCGGCGAGACTTTACTGATTCTTCACCGTGCTGATGCATGGTAGAGCGGACAGAGGGGAAGGAAAGGGCGGATTAAGACAGGAAAAAGCCGGTAATTCTCCGCCAACCGCCGGATCGGGCCGATTGCTTCAGGCTGGCATGGCAATCGGCCCGATGCCGCAGATTGCGCTTGCAGGACGCTACGGAATCAACGGGTCGCTTGGGGTTTCTTGAGAGCCCAGCAGATTGTGTTTGAACGCGTAATGGGTGAGCTCGGCGTTGTTCTTGAGCTGCATTTTTTTGAGCAGGCGGGCGCGGTACATGCTGACTGTTTTAACTGACAGCAGCAATTTGTCGGCGATGGCCGAAACCGGCAACCCGGAAGCGATCATGTGCAGGGTCTGAAACTCGCGATTGGACAGCGTTTCGTGGGGCAGGCCGTCGCGTTCGCCGCTGATCGTGCTGGCCAGTTCCTGGGCAACCTCGGCGCTGATGTATTTTTTGCCGGATGCCGTCAGGCGGATGGCTTCGATCAGTTGTTCGGGGGTGCACCGCTTGTTGAGGTAGCCCGCCGCGCCGGATTTGAGCGCACGCACGGCATAGTGGGATTCACGCTGCATGGACAGCATCAGTATTTTGAGATCGGGCTGTTCTTTTTTCAGTAAATCCAGGGTT
>JAABQE010000182.1 GCA_011391655.1 Hydrogenophilales bacterium | reverse complement strand
TCTAGATCAATCCGCAGTGCGGAACGCATCAACCGTTGAAGGAACTCACATGAATATTGTTAAAAACACTGTTGTAACCCTCACCTACATTGTCAAGGATGCGGATGGCAATCTGCTGGAAGAAAGCAACGAGCCGGTCAGCTATCTGCACGGCGACTATGACAACATTTTCCCGCTGGTTGAGCGTGCGCTCGATGGCAAAACCACCGGAGAAAAGGTGGAAATGAAGCTGCAGCCGGCTGATGCCTTTGGTGAGTTCGATGAAACGCTGGTGCGGATGGAGCCGCGCGAAGGCTTTCCCGATGACATCGAAATCGGCATGCAGTTCGTGGGTTCTCCCGACAACGGTGGCGAGGAAATGCTCTACACCGTGACCGATATTGCAGAAGACAAGGTGGTGGTTGACGGTAATCACCCTTACGCCGGGCAGGCTGTGCACTTTCAATGTGTGGTGTCCGATGTGCGTGCAGCGACGGCGGATGAAATTTCGCATCGCCATGCCCACGGCGCGCATGGCCATCACCATCATTGATGCCCATGGGGAAAATGCGGCCGGGCTGCTAAAATGCCCGGCTACCTGTTCTCTGTGACGGTTTGATCCAGGCTATCAATGAAAACGACCTTTCTCGATTTTGAGCAGCCAATCGCGGAGCTTGAGTCCAAGATTGAAGAGCTGCGGTTTGTGCAGGACGACTCGGCGCTGGATATTTCGGAAGAAATCCGCCGCCTGCAGAAAAAAAGCCAGACGCTGACCAAGGATGTCTATGCCAAGCTCAACGCCTGGCAAGTATCGCAGGTGGCGCGGCATCCACAGCGGCCCTACACGCTGGATTATGTGGCAGGGCTGTTTACCGATTTTTCCGAATTGCATGGCGATCGCGCCTATGCCGACGATGCAGCGATTGTCGGCGGCATGGCGCGCTTCAATGGTGAGCCGGTGATGGTGATCGGCCATCAAAAAGGCCGTGACACCAAGGAAAAAATTCACCGTAATTTCGGCATGCCGCGTCCCGAGGGGTATCGCAAGGCATTGCGCTTGATGCGGCTGGCGGAAAAATTCGGCTTGCCGGTGTTTACCTTTATCGACACGCCGGGCGCCTATCCCGGCATTGGCGCGGAAGAACGCGGCCAGTCCGAAGCCATCGCGCGCAATCTGTACGTGATGGCCGAACTGCGTACGCCGGTGATCTGTTCCATTGTCGGTGAGGGCGGTTCGGGCGGCGCGCTGGCGATTGGCGTCGGTGACCGCACGCTGATCCTGCAGTACTCGACTTATTCGGTCATTTCGCCAGAAGGCTGTGCGTCCATTTTGTGGAAGAGTTCGGACAAGGCTTCGCTCGCCGCCGAAACGCTGGCGATCACGGCTGACCGTCTGAAAGCCAATGGTTTGGTTGACCGCATCGTCGAAGAACCCGTTGGCGGCGCGCAGCGCGATTGGGATGCCCTGTTCCAGACCATGCGGCGCGCGCTCACCGATACGCTTGGCGAGCTGCGCAAGCAGCCGCTGGATACCTTGCTGGACATGCGTTACAAGCGTTTGCGGGCGTATGGCAGCTTCAAGGAAGTCCCCGCCAAATAAGGCTGTCGCCACGGCGGTGGCGGCTGCTCTTGCGCGTCTTTCTGTTCCGCATGCCCGGCTCACGCTGGGCTTGTCGGGGGGCGTGGATTCCGTCGTTTTGCTACACGCGCTGCGGGCGCTGCGCGACCCGCTGAGCTTTCAACTGCGTGCCGTTCACATCCATCACGGGTTGTCCGCACAGGCCGATGCCTGGGCGGATTTTTGCGTGGAACTCTGCGCGTCTCATGCAATTGACTTGACGGTTCATCGCGTGCGGATCGCGCGCGACGACGCGTCGGGAATTGAAGCCGCAGCGCGGCGAGAGCGTCATGCGGTGTTCGCCGCGCTCGATACCGATGTGCTGATTACTGCGCACCACCTCAATGATCAGGCTGAAACCCTGATGCTGCAGTTGCTGCGTGGCGCCGGTCCCAAGGGGCTGGCGTCCATGGCCGAGGTGCAACACTGGCGGGCGTGGCGGGCGGCACACTGGCGGCCCCTGCTGGGCGTGGCGCGTGCCGATTTGCTGGAGTATGCCCGGACGTACCAACTGGCGTGGGTCGAGGACGAGAGCAATCTGGACGTGCATTTCCGCCGCAATGCCCTGCGACAGGCTGTGTTGCCCCTGTTGAACACATACTTTCCCGGTGCGGACGCCACGCTTGCGCGTGCTGCCGGTTTGCAGGCCGAAGCGGCCGGGTTGCTCGATGATCTGGCACGGATGGATGCGGCTGACGCCATTTCGGGCGAGCGACTGGATTGTGCCAGGCTCAAACGCTTGTCGATGTCGCGCGCACGCAATCTGCTGCGTTATTTCATCGAGCAGCAGGGCCATCCGTTGCCCAGTTTGCGCCAACTCAATGAGGCCCTGCAGCAGTTGCGCGACGCTCGCCATGATGCGCGCGTCTGCGTGAACCTGGGGCGGGACGCGTTGTGGCGTTATCGCGACGGAGCCTATCTGGTGCCGAATGCGCCCGCGTTCGCCGAGCCCGTGCGTTGGCAGGGGGAAGCTGTCCTGCCGGTTCCTGCAGCCGGGGTCAAGATTTGCCTCGAGGCGGTTGTGGGTAAGGGCTTGAAGCGTT
>JAABQE010000181.1 GCA_011391655.1 Hydrogenophilales bacterium | reverse complement strand
CGCCGGTTCCCGCATTGGCATTGCCGGTGTTGATGATCAGGGCGCGGATGCCCTGTGCGTCGTGGCTCAGGTGTTGCCGGCACAGCGTGACCGGGGCGGCGCAAAAGCGGTTCTGGGTAAACACGCCGGCCACGCGGGAACCCGGCGCAAGCTCGATCAGGGTGATGTCGCGGCGGCCGGGCGTTTTGATGCCCGCAGAGGCAATGCCGAGGCGCACACCCGCGACGGGCAACAGGGAGGCAGGATCGGGGGCAGTGAGCTTGACGGGCATGGCGGCTTGGCAGGAATGGAAAGCCGTCATTTTATGCCGGGTTTATGCCAGCTTCATGCGGGCAGGCGGCAATTCAAATGCTGGAAAGCCCGGGATGCAGATGTCAGGTGCGATCCAGCAGCGAATTGATCAGTTTGCGAAACTCGGGCCGCCACGGCCAAACCGGATCGAGCTCAATGGATCGTGCGAGCGAGGCCAGCGCAATCAGTCCGAAGATGGAAAACAGCAGTTGCGAAATGAACTGGCGTGTGGTGAGCACGCCCAGAGGCATGTCCAGAAAGCCGGGCACGTAAAACAGGCTGGCAAAGACACCAAAGAGCAGGGCTGGACCGAGATACATGATATTCCGCTTGGAGTAATTATTGTTCTGTTGCATTAGCAACAATCGTTCCACTTTGCTTTATTCCATTGAATACAATCTGTTGCCTTGATTTAACAGGGCAAAAAACCGGCAGGTTGTAAATTAATCCGACAGCTATTTGGCGGAATGCGTGTGGGTGAGTTTGCGCAGTATTTCGTGCGACAGCGAATAAAACTGCGGCGTAGGGCCGAGGTCTTCATAGATCGGATCGCCGTAATCATCTTCGGCGATGATGCGCTGACCCGGGACGTAAGGCATGGCGACTTCCAGTTCGTCGAGCGCGGCATGGACCAGGTCGGCCATCAGTTGCGACTCGGTACAGTCGGGGTACATCAGGTGCAAGGCCTCGACTCGCGCCGCGTCGCGCAAGGGCAGGCTGGCGGAGTAGGTGCGTACTAACGTGTTGGCTGGCGCTTTTTTCTTCCAGCGTTGAATCAGTTCGGCGATGCGCATGACGGCTCCCTGTCTCAGGAGTTGTTGTTATAGCAAAGCCCTGTATAAGAAAAAGCTGAAATTACAGATTTTGTGTTTCGACACGCACACCGGATGTGTGCGCTGTTCGGGTCAGCCCATCCGTTGCCACACCAGGCTGCGATTGTTCGCCGGCATGGCGATGTCGTGCTGCAGAACCAGTCCTTGCGCACGCGCCAACGCATCCACCGCCTCGAAATCGCGTACCCCGGACGCGGGATCGCGCGCTTTCAGCCAGGCATCAAAGCGGGCGTTGCTCTCGGAGGTGAACTGGCCGTTGTAATTGAACGGCCCGTACACCACCAGCACGCCGCCCGGCTCCAGCACTTCACCTACGCCCTCGAAAAACCGCACCACCTCGGGCCAGCCCATGATGTGCAGGGTATTGGCTGAAAACACGGCATCGTAGCGGCCGCTGTGCCAGTGGGTCTGATTGACGTCGAGTTCCAGCGGCGGCAGCACGCTGGGCAGCGCGGCCTCGTCCAGCCAGGCATGAATGCCGGGGTGATACGCCCGCACATCGGCGGTTTGCCAGACCAGATGCGGTAACTCGGCACCGAAATAAACGGCGTGCTGACCGGTGCCGCTGCCGATTTCGAGCACCCGATGGCGGTCGGCAAAGGCTACGCGCAGCACCGCCAGGATGGGTTCGCGATTCTGTTCGCAGGATTCGGAATAGGGCTTGTCGGTCACAGGGGAGGCTCCGGAGGGATGGAAACCAGCCGGCCATCGGCCAGCAGCAGGGCTGCGTGGACAGGGCGGTTGGAATAAAGTGCCGCAAGCAGCGTTCGATAGGCGGTCAGCTGGGGGCGATGACGCTCGATTACGAGTGTTTCACTGGCGCGACAGTCGTCCGCGCCGGTCTTGTAGTCGAGCAGCCACACCGCATCGTCGAATTCCACCACGCGATCAAGCCTTTGTGTCAGCCCGTCGGCATCCAGCAGCGCCAGTTCGTTGTGCGCGCGGCGATATTGCGCCGGGTCGAAAAACCGCGCCAGATGCGGTTTTGCGAGCAGCGTACGGGCCGCGCTTTCGATCTCTGCAAGCGCTGTCGCAAGTTTGAGGCGCTCCGCCAGGGCAGGCAGGTCATGCGGCGTGGCGTTAAAGCGATTCATGCCCGGCGGCGCGTGCACTTCGAGACAGGCGTGAAACAGCTCGCCGCTGGCAGCGGCAGGGTTGGCGGCAACCGGCGCCAGCCGCTGGCCGACCGCGGGGGCGTGCATGCGCGGCAGCGAAGCGGGCAGCGGCGGCGGCGCTGATGCGGCAGCAGGCGGCAGATCGGGCGGCAGCGCCATGTCCTGCCACGCCGCCTCGACGCGCTGCAGCCAGGCATTTTTCGCCGCATCGCCGCTGACGATCAGGCCCTGCTCGGCGCGGGTGAGCGCCACATACAGCAGGTTGTCGGATTCGCGCTGCGCCAGTTCGGCCTCTTCGCTGAACCAGCGTTCGCGCCAGGCACCGTGCTCGTCCAGTTTGCCGAACAGGGAAAAGTGTTCGGGCTGCGCTGCCGTCGGCGGCCACGGCGCCAGCACCGCGTAGCTGTCGCCGCGCGCATGGTCGCT
>JAABQE010000180.1 GCA_011391655.1 Hydrogenophilales bacterium | reverse complement strand
GGTGCAGCATGCCGTCGATGCGGAAGCGGATGACCAGCTGCTTTTCCTGCGGCTCGATATGCACGTCGGATGCGTTCACCTGCAGCGCATCCTCGAACAGCGTTTGCAGCAGGCGCACCACCGGAGCATCGATCTGGCCTTCGCCGAGCGCTTCGAGACCGATGATGCTGGCCTCGCTCTCGCCCATATCGCGCGCGAGTTCCTCGGTCAGACCATGGATGTCGTCGGTGCGCCGGTAGAGCCGGTCGATCGCCGCCATCAGGTCGCCTTCCGCGACCACGGCAAGCTGGATGCCTTCTTGGATCAGCCGGGCGACTTCATCGTAGGCGAACAGGTCGGTCGGGTCGGCCATGCCGACGAAGATGTCGCCGTCCCGCCGCGCCAGCGGAATCGCCCGGAATCGCCGCGCCTGCGTTTCCGGCAGCAATTGCAGGATGGCCGCTTCCGGATTGAATTTCCTGAGGTCAACGAAAGGGATCGTCAGTTGGCGCGCCAGCGCCTGAGCGATGTCGTTTTCTGCCGCCAGCCCGCTTTCGACAATGATGCGCCCGAGTCGGCGGCCGCTCTTTTTCTGCGCAGCGAGTGCAATATCCAGATCGGCACTGGAGATGACTTTTTGCTGGACGAGCAGATCGCCCAGCCGGATTTTCTGGCGCGCAGGAGGCGTGGATGCGGCGGGCGTGGCTGACTCAGTCTGCATGTTTTCTCGGGACGGCACGAAAGTATGTGCACTTATCGGTCTTCTGCGGCACCGCCTTTAAGCAGACGTGCAGCCGGCGCAGACTATTTTTATCGGTTGTCGTGCGCCACGGCCGTCACCCCCAGTACATACCACGAGCATGGCATGAGGAAACTGGCGGAGGCCGGCTATTTGACCGGCTGGTCGATCAATTCGCCTGGCCGGGTGCCGGGGCGCAGTTTGCCCTGATAGGTAAAGCCCGTGCCATAGCGGCGGCGGCCGTCCGCCGCAGCCATCAATTCATTCTCGCTCCATATCCAGACATGGCCGTCACGGGTATCGAGAATGAACGCGCGCCCCCCGCCCATGCCGCCTTCGGCACCCGCCAGCGGCAGCGCCTGGTAGCGGCCGTCTTCGGCATGCGCGCCACCTGAAATTGCCAGCCAACCCAACAGCAGCCATCCTGTCCGCATCGCGTGTCCTTTGTTCTAAGTGGCGTCGTCTGGCGCAAACAGCACCGCGACAGCGGCGGCGTCCAGCACATATTCATGATTACAGATTTCATCGTGCACCCGGATTTCACCCTGCTCGGCAATGATCGACTCGCATTCTGCCTGCCCCACACTGAGCAGCATGGAATGGACTTTCGCCAGATCATACGGACAGTGGTAACTGACCGGGCGCGGGTCGTACACCCGCACGTCTTCTTCCGGAAACAGACGCTCGATCAACTTGATCGCGCCGAGACCGAGCAATTCGTCCGGCCGCACCGTGCCGGCCAGGATCTGCAGCCGGTTCCAGCCGTCTGGGTCGCGGATGTCCGCACCCGGCAGCGCCTGTAAAAATAGCCCCGCCGCCGTTTCGTGATCAGCTGCCAGCCACAAGCGGGTGGGCATCTGCTCAGACTGTTCAAGGTAATGTTCGAACACCGCAGCCAGCGTGTCGCCCTGCAAGGGCACATGGCTTTGATACGGCTGACGCATTCCGGCAGCGTCGAGCATCAGGGTCAGCGCGCCATCTCCCAGCAAAGCGGGCAAGCTGCCTGCAGCCACATTCGAGGTGGTATGCACCATGCCGCGCAGGCGCAATTGCTCATCGCAGTCCATCACCAGTTGCGAGACCTCACCGGCCCCACGCAGCTGAAAACCGAGCCGCCCAGCCTGCTTGAGATTGGCGCTGAGCAGCGTCGTCACCGCCGCCAGCTGCCCCAGCAGTTCAAGTGCCGGCTCCGGGTAATTGCGCCCCGCCGTCATCTCACGCCAGGCCGGCCCCAGTTGCACCCAGGCGCCGCGAATATCGAGTTGCTCGAACAAAAAACTGCGCACGCGATTGGGCTGGTTCGCCGTGCCCGGATTGTCTACCGTTGAATCCTCTGCGCTCAATTGAGTTGCACCCGCTCGCCCCAGGGCACCTTGCCCTTGCCTTTGACCAGCCAGATCACCGGGTAATTGGGCGGCACCTTGGGGAAGTCGCCCTCGCCGTCGGTGAAATACACCAGCAGGTTGGGGCTGCGGTTTTCGGTTTCGACCCAGTCGAACACCGGGCGAAAATCGGTGCCGCCGCCGCCTTCTATATCGTTTGGAAGTTGCATCGCGTCCCACGGTTCGTATTCCCACGGCGCCGCCTCGGCGACGTGGTTGTCACAGGCCAGCAGCGTCACTTTGGCGCGCACCTGACCTTTGAGTGCGTCGAGCTCGGAGACGAATTCGCGCAATTCCTCGTCGCTGATCGAGCCGCTGGTGTCGATTGCGGCGATCACTTCTATGCCTTCGCTCGACAGGCGCGGCAAGATCGCGTCGCCCTCACGGCGGGATGGCCTGCGCCATGAATAATCGTCGCGCTGGTTGACCGCAAAAAACCGCGCCAGCAGCGCCCGCCACGGCAGGCTGGGTGCCAGCAGGCCATCGACCCAGCGCATCATCGACTGCGACAGCTTGCCCGCCTGACGCGCCGCCTGCGCGGCCGCGGCGAGGCGGTTTTTCCACTGT
>JAABQE010000179.1 GCA_011391655.1 Hydrogenophilales bacterium | reverse complement strand
GAAGCTGCGCCAGGCACTGGGAAAGTCGCGGATCGAGGAATTGCCATCCCCCGCCTCATTGACGAGACGCACACCGAGAACGCCGCAGCGCGGTTGTTCGTCCATGTGACGCAAGCACTGATACAAGGCGTCTGCCGACATGAAGGCATCGGTGTTGAGCAGCAGCACGAAAGGCGCGTTGCACAGGCCCAGTACCTGGTTGTTGGCGCGCCCGAAGCCGACATTCACACTGTTCTCGATGACCGTGCAGTCGGTGAAGTCGCGCTTTAGCAAGGCAGCCGAGCCATCTCGGGATGCGTTGTCGACAATGACGACACTCACCCGCAAACCCGCACTGGCGGCACGTAAGTGGTCGATGCAACGTTGCAGCAAGCCGGCTGTGTTGTAGCTGACCAGAATCACGAAGACCTGGGCCAGCTCATCGAGCCGCGTGAATTGCTGGCGCTCTGCCAGGGGCGGTCGGAATGCCATCTGGGCGTCTGCCTGCATCAGGTTTCTCGCTCTTGGTTTTGGGCGTGCTGTCGCCGTGCTTCTGTGGGGCGACTGCTGCGGTCAGGACCGTTCATGTTTGTGCCAGATTCTGGGGCTGATGCAGGCCCCGCTCCACTGCATCAGGGTTGGCGAAGACGCTGGCCGGCGGATGCAACGGCGAGTCCTGAAGGGCGGTCAGCGTCTTGTCGATGTACGCCTGCAAGACCGCCTGAGTCGAAGCCACAAAGGGCTCTTGCAGCATGGTGGAATGACCCCCATCGACATCGGCAACGACCACATTCCCTTCCACAACCGCGCTCCAGCCAAACAGCGGGTCTTCAAATACCTCGATGAAGGGCTGATCAGCCAGTGTGCCGTCGCCGCTTCTGGCGCGCAACAGCAGGGCGTCTCCAGCCAGACGGCCATGGATCCGTGTTGTCCTCTGGGCATGGGAGACAATTTGCCGCACGGTGAGCTTGCGCAAGCCTGGCCCCGGGCGCTCCCCCTTGTCCAGCGCCACCTGCAGGCTTCGCAGCTCCGTGCCCAGCCTGGCCTTGGCAATGCGCGAGCTTAGTTCGTAGCGCAAGGTCGATAGCGTCTTGCGTGCAACGATGGCTGTAGCCTGCATGAGACGCGTCAATGCGCTGCCGCCCTCGTTCGCGTTCAGCGCTTGCTTCATGCTGCCCAGGCGGAACTGCAACATCAGACCCGGACGCACCACAGCGGCGTTGGCATGCGTGGATTCGAGCAAGGCCAGGGTGGCAATTCGCTGGCCCTGAGCCTGCAGCCGGCAGGCCACCTCGAACGCGATCTCGCCGCCCGCACACAGCCCGGCCAGGATGTACGGACCGTCGGGCTGGGCGCGTCTTATTTGCTCCACATAGTGATCGGCCATCTCCGAAATCCGCGTGTGCAGTATTGGAAGTTCGTCGTCGCCGTGCGGCCGCAATGCGTAAATGGGGTGGCGTGCATCGAGCCGCATCGCAAGGTTGCGATAGAGCAGCACTTCGCCGTCCACGTCGTGGATGAAGAAGACACCGGGACCGCCCGTGCCCGGCCGCAGCTTGAGCAGTGAGTTCTGGCCCCTGCTCCGTTCCACGAGTGCCGACAGGCGGCGGACGGTCGGCGCTTCGAGCAGGCTCGCGGGCTGGATCTTCTTGCCCATTCGGACTTCGATCTTCTCTACCAAGCCCATCGCCAGCAGCGAGTAGCCACCGAGATCAAAGAAATTGTCGTCCAGGCCGATGTCGGATCGGCCCAGCAACTCGCACCAGAGAGTGTGCATCTCGCTTTCCTCGGGTGTCATCATCAGCGCGGTGACCGCGCTCGAGTTGGCTGGTGGCGTGGTGACCGGCTGCGCCGCGAAGCTCGCGCCACCGAAGCCGCCCAGCAGCTGGAGCTGCCCATCGCTGCGCCAGCGCGCCCGAGTACCAGTGGCTTGCCACTGGCCTTTGCTGCCGTGGACCAGCGCCTGCAATTCACCCGCGATCCCGGGCGCGGTCTGCTGGCCATAGGCGTCCGTCAATTTCAACAGGCCAGCTTGCAATGGCCGGCCAAGACGGGCAGCTTCGCTGCCGTGTTCAAGCGCGCCGGCTGTCAGCGGCAGGCCGAGCTCGGGCTCTCGGTACACATTCACCACCGAAAGGCCGGCTGCGAGCAATGCATCCACCCGCGCTGCTGACGCCACAGCGGAGTCGACCACCGCCGTCACGCCATGCAGCGTTGTCTGACCAGGTGCCACCAGCCACCTGTCCCAGGCCGCTGCGGGTGCGTGCACGATGGTGGCTTTCTTCTCCCGAACCAGGACCCCTAAGTCAGTCGTACGGTCTTGCGCTGCCGAAACATCCAGCACAGCGCATGAACCGGCAGCGAGGCTGGCGGCAGCCTGCAGGAAAGCAAACAGCGGTCGCTCGGGGTCGATGCCGCATAGCCAGGCGTCGGAAGGCTTGGCCGTTACCGTGGCGCAGAGGCCTCCGAGCAGGGCAGCCAGGTGATCCCCTTCGATGACGGGAAGGGCAGCGGGAGTCGCAGCTGACAACGCAGCCTTCGTCGTCGGCAGCTCATCGAGCACCAGCCGTGGAATGTTTGCCGGCCACGTTGAGGCCCGTTCGGTCGCGCCGATCACCAGCGCCAGGTCCTGGCGGCTCAGCACGGTGTGCAAGCGCGGATCACCCCTGGTGAGCGAGCACCAGGTCACG
>JAABQE010000178.1 GCA_011391655.1 Hydrogenophilales bacterium | reverse complement strand
TTTATTAATCTCGGCGCCGGACAAGAGATGATCAGCGCCGTCATAACCAACACCGCCAACACGGGTACTTTGACACTGAACGGTGGCAGCCACGTGACTGGAAGGATTGGTGGCGCAATCGGCCTGAAGCAAATCAACGTGGTCGGCGGCAACACTTCGGTGACCGGCGCAGTGCAAGCGCTAGGGTTCAATCTTGGCGCGAACACCCTTGCTATCGATGGGGCGTTAACCACCAACGCCGCCGGGACGATTTCGACCACGTTTGCCAGCGATGCTGTTTTCGGCAAGATTGTCTCGACCGGTACCTCGCTCATCGATGGCGGTGGCGTTACCGTGATTACAACCGTCACCGGCGCACTGACAGACGGAACCACTTACCGGATTGTGGAAGCACCGTCTGGCACCAATGCCGCCCCGGTAACCGTTATCAATAATAGTCCGCGTTACACGTTTTCCGGACTGCCGACGACCCTTGGCAACGTTGACATTCAGCTGACCGGGATCGCGCCCTTGTCGACCCTGGTCACGGCGCCTGGTGCTTTGGCCGTCGCCCCCATCCTGGATGTGAATGCGCCGATTGGCTCCGACCTTCTGATCATTCAGGACGCAATTGCCGTGCTTCCCACCACAGGCGCCATCGATAACGCGCTGGCGCAACTTGCCCCCGGCAACACCAACCTGGCAGCGCCCTGGGTGGCTGCGCAGACGACGCGACTGTTTGACGACCTTTGGATGGCGCAGGTGGATCAGATCCAGACTGCCTGTTGCGATGCCAACTGTGAGCCCAACAAGCCCAATGTGCCGGCAGACTTGAATGCGTGTAAGGACGCCGAGCAAAAAGGCAAGTGGTGGGCGAAGGGCTTTGGCAGTCAAGGCGAGCAGGGCAACGTCGCCAACATGAACGGATACGATACCGAAGCCTACGGTCTGATGCTTGCCTATGACAAGCCGCTGAACAACCAGACCCGCGTTGGCTTGGGCGGTAGCTATGCGAACAGCACAATTGATGGCAACAATTCATCGGGCAGCACGGACATCGATTCTTATCAGATCACGGGCTATCTGCATCACGCACCGGGTCCCTGGTTTGTGCAGGCGGCATTGACAGCCGGCGTCAATGATTACGAAAGTACCCGTCACATTGTATTTCCCGGGGTGAATCGTACAGCGACGTCCGACTACAGCGGGCAGCAATACTCAGGCATCGTCACCGTGGGAAAACATTTTCAGGTGAACGAAACCACCATCACGCCGCTCGCTTCATTGCAAGCGTCCCACATCCGGGTTGGCAGCTATAGGGAAAATGGCGCGGGCGACGCGAACCTGCAGGTCGAGAGCCAGGATTACAACTTTGTTCAGTCCACCCTGGGCGTGAAAGCGGAGCGTGTCATTCGCTCCGGCAGCAGCACTTACGCTCCCGAGGTGCACGCCAAGTGGCTGCATGATTTCAACTCGACGACGATGGAGCAGGACGCGGCCTTCACCGGTGGCGGCGCAAGCTTCAATGCGCAAGGAATCAAGCAGGATCGTGACTTGTACAACGTCGGCGCGGGGATCACGTTTCTCTCATGCAACTGCGAGAAGGATTCATGGACGGTCAAGGGACTGTATGACTACAAATGGAATGACAGCGAGTATTCATCCCATCAGGTATCGCTCATCGCAGGCCTGAAGTTCTGATCCTGTGATGCGTCCGCTCTGAGATGCACAAACAAAAATGCCGCCTCATTGAGGCGGCCTTTTTACTGGTCCGGAGACACAGTGCGGGCGGGTTTTACCCATGCCATTTGGGTTGCGGCAAGGCAAACAAGAGCCGCCTGGTTGCCCTGGCGGCTGCGTCATAAGAGCCCGCTAGGCGAACAGGAATCTCACCCCCACCGCGTGCCAATGCACCGACTCATCTTCCAGCGCACGGCGCGTCAAAGGCCGACGCTCAAGCCAGCCTTCGGGCAGGGTGAGACGAAAGCGCCTGCTGCTGGCTTCGACTTTGAGATCGGGTAGACGGGGTTCGGCGCGGTTTCGGCAGAGGATGACGGCCTGGCGCAGCAACCACACCAGCAGGCGGTCGCTGTCCGGCAGGCCGGCTTCCGGGGCAAAGTCCGGCAGTTTGTTCAAGGCGCCCCGCTGGGCGCGTGCCAGCAGGGCCAGACGCGACTGGTCCGAACGTGAAAACCCCGGCATGTCGGCATTTTCCAGAATGTAGGCGGAATGACGGTGATAGCCGCTGTGCGACACCGACAGGCCAATTTCATGCAGCCGTGCAGTCCAGTCGAGAAACTGCACATCGTTTTCGCTCGCCACCGCTGCGCCCGCCGCGCTCAGAAGCTTGAGCGCCACGCGGTTGACGCGCGCGGCCTGCTGGTTGTCGATGTGATAGCGGCGCATGAACTCGTCGACTGTCGCCTCGCGCATGTCCTGTTTATGAAAGCGCCCCAGCAGGTCGTACAGAATGCCCTCGCGCATCGCGGTTTCAGCCACGTCCATCTGCTCGATGCCGAGCTCGGCGAACAAGCCCATCATGATGGAAAAGCCTCCGGCAATCACCGGGCGGCGGTCACGCGTCAGCCCGGCGAGATCAAGCGCATCGATATGCCCGGCCTTGATCATCAGGTTGCGCAGCTGCGCCAGGCCATGCGCGGTGATGCCGTTTTCAGACAGGCCATTGAGCTCA
>JAABQE010000177.1 GCA_011391655.1 Hydrogenophilales bacterium | reverse complement strand
CGAAATTCTCATCGCGTTTTTGCGCCGCATGCTGCTCGCGCTTTTCGCGCACGATACGCGGCAGGTTAAGGGTGAGCAGGGTCAGGCGCAGCAGCAGGATGCCGCCCACTACCAGTCCTACCAGCATCAGCACAAAGCTGATGAAGGAGATTTCCATGCGCCAGGGCGGATAGACCAGCACGACATAGCCGGGGTCGTAGCGTCCGGCCATCGCCAGCCCGACCGCCAATACCAGAATGATGAGCAGCGAAATCAGCCAGCGCATTAATGATCCCCCTTGTAGGCATCGAGCGCGGCCAGGCTGGCGTCGATGCCGGGCAGCTTGATGGCGATCTGCAGGCCGGACAGGCGCTTGATGTCCTTGATCGCGGCCGCGACGCCATCGTCACGCGTATTGAAATAGCGCGTCAGCATGTCCGCCACCGCACGCAAGTCCGTCTCGAACGCCGCCTGATCGCGGGACAGCAGCGCCAGCCGCGCCGACAGCAAGCGCAAACGGAGATTCTCGCGCAGGAAATAGGCCTGGTCGGGCGGCAACAACACCGCTTCGTTACGGTCAACGCGACGGATCTGAACGATGCGGGTCAACTCCATCCACACTTCCTGACCGAGGCTCATACCCGGTTTTTGCGCGCGCGGCGCAGCTGCGGCTTCAGATGCCTGCGCGCTCGCCAATGGCCAGCTGGCAATCCGCGTCACCAGCGCTTCGATGCGTGCACTCGCTCCCACTTCGTCGAGCGAAGGCACTGCGCGCAGCGTCGCCAGATCGTCGGCGATGGCGCGACGCAGCGCGGTGAACTGCGGCTTGTTCAGACGTTGCAGGCGGGTGTCCGCCCCTTCCAGCGCAATGATCGCGGCCTTCACGTTGCCGGCCAGCTGCACCTGCTGCGCAGCGGTCAGCAGCACCTGTTCGATTTCGGCCAGCGCCCACTGGTCGCGTCCCTGCGCCAGATCTTTGTACAGCGTTTCGAGCGCCTGTTGCTGCTGCTGCGAAGTGACCATCTGGCTTTCGATGCGGGCGACTTTCTCGCTGACTTGCCGCATCGAATCGTCTGCGTTGCGCGCCAGCAAGCGGGTTTCGCTGACGTCCTTGCCGGACTCGGCCAGCCGGCGTCCCAGCTCGGTTTTAAGGTCACGGATGCGCTCGCGGCCGTCGGACCACGACCAGGCCGCCGCCGCCAGCGCCAGTGCCGCGATCAGCAGGGCAACCAGGGGGAGCACCTGAAACCGCATGGGGGCGGGCGCGACGGAAGGTGTTTCGGGGATGTTATTCATGGGTATTCCTGAACCAGTTAATCAAGCCATCGACCAGGCCGGTATCGCCGCCCGGCGTGGCAATGACGTGGGCGATGCCAAAGCGGCGCGCCGCCCCGGCAATTTTCTCATGCGGCGCAAAAAGTGGGGTGCGCAGCAACAACAGCATGCCTGCGTCGCCCAGCAATGCCGCCAGATTGTGCAGCGCTTCTGCGCTGGTGACCGTGACCGCATCGATGCCGCCATTCTGCCAGCACGCCAGCAGGGCGGTGGCATCGGCCTCGGGTCGCACGCGCCGGTAGCATTCAAGATAATCCACCGTCGCCCCGCGCGCGCGCAGCGTATCGGCCAACAGCGGGCGTCCGCCCACCCCGCGCACGATCACCACCCGCTTGCCGGCCACCGCGTGCAATTGCGGCAGGGCCAGCAAGGCTTCGCTGTCGTGGCCAGCCGGCGTCACCACGCCACGGACACCGCGTTCGGCCAGCGCACGGGCGGTGCCGGGGCCCACCGCAAAGCCCTGCGCGCCGGGCGGCAGGGCGCCGATCGCGGCCATGCCGAACTGCGCCGCATTGGGGCTGATGAAAATAACGATATGTGCCCCGGCCAGATGCGCCAGCGGCTCGCTCAATGCGGCCGTCGCAACCGCCTCAATGTCGAGCGCCGGGAAAACGAAGGCCGAGCCGCCCACTGCCTGAATGGCCTGTACCAGCGCGGTGGCTTGATGCGCTGGTCGCGTCACCAGCACCGTTCGCTGCAACAGGCCTGGCGTCATGCAGCCGGCAAGGCGTCGAGAATGGCGCGCGCGCCTTGCGCCAGCAGTTTGTCGGCCAGCATCTGGCCGACCGCTTCGGGGTCGCACATGTCGCCAGCTGCCACGTCGTGGATGAACTGGCTGCCGTCCGGATTCGCCACAAAACCGGTGATGCTCAAGGTGTCGCCCTGCAAGGTCGCGTGCGCGCCCAGCGGCACCTGGCAACTGCCGCCCAGCACCCGGCTGACCTGGCGTTCGGCGCGCACGCAGGCGGCGGTTTCCGGATGGTTGAGCGCAACCAGCATCGCCGCCACCTCAGCCTGGTCGCTGCGGATTTCGATGCCGAGCGCGCCCTGTCCGGCGGCGGGAATGCTGTCTTCCACGCTCAACAGGCTCTTGATACGCGCGCCCAGACCGAGCCGCTTCAGCCCGGCGGCGGCGAGCAGGATCGCGTCGAACTGGCCTTCGTCGAGCTTTTTCAGGCGGGTACCGACGTTGCCGCGCAGCGGCTTCACCGTCAGATGCGGATAGCGCGCACGCAACTGCGCTTCACGGCGCAGGCTGGAGGTGCCGACCACGCCGCCGGGCGGCAGATCGGACAGGCGTTCGTACTGGTTGGAGACAAAGGCATCGCGCGGATCTTCGCGTTCACCGATCACCGCCAGTTCAAAGCCG
>JAABQE010000176.1 GCA_011391655.1 Hydrogenophilales bacterium | reverse complement strand
GCAGCCGCGTCAAGACCGGGCTGGACCAGAAAGTCAAGAAACCGGCTGAGGGTACGCGCAAGAAGGCGCCACCAGCACGCAAGGCGCCGACACGTGGACGCTATGTGGACGAGTACGCGAGTCCTCCCGCACCTTAAGTTCTTTCAGTTACGTCAGCACGCCCAGCAGTTCTTCTTCCAGCGCCTGCCGCTTGGCAGGCGTCAGCAAGACCTCCCCCCGAATCAGAAAGGTATCCTCGACCCGCTCGCCCAGGGTGTCGATTTTGGCGGCATAGACGCTGACGTCATGCCGCATCAGCACTTCCGCCACGGCAAAGAGCAAGCCGCCCCGGTCTGCGCAGATGAGGGTCAGGATATGGCCGTGCCCCTGCGCGTCCGCCTCCAGCCGGACTGCGGCCGGGTAGGGATGATGCCGCTGGTGGCGCGATAAACGGCCGCGCGGCGCGGGCTGCATCGGCCGTGCGGGGTCGAGATCGCGCGCGAGTTCGTGCTCCACATAACTTAGAAAATCGCGGTAATGAATGCCGCGGTTGGCCAGATCCATCACCTGAAAGCTGTCCAGCGCGTAGCCATGCTGGGTGGTGTGGATTTTGGCTTCGAGGATGGTGTACTGGATGCGTGCGAAGAAGCCGCAGATGCGGGCAAACAGGTCGGGGTGGTCGGGGGTGTAAACCAGCACCTGAATGCCTTCGCCGACAGGCGACAGCCGAGCCTGCACGACCGCATGGGAGCTGTGGGTGCGACGCCATAACATGCGCGCCTGCCAGGCGATATCGGGCACATCGTAGCGAACAAAATAACGCGTATCCAGGTGCTGCCACAGCGCATCGGCAGCGTTGGGAGGCAGCCCGTACAGGGCAAGCTTGATGCGTGCTTCTGCCTGTTTGGCGGCGATGTTGGCCATGGCCTGATCGCCGCCTGCCAGTTTGGCCTGGGTGGCGTGGTAGAGGTCTTCCAGCAATTTTCCCTTCCAGGCGTTCCACACTTTGGGGCTGGTGCCGCGAATGTCAGCCACGGTCAGCAGATACAAGGCGGTCAGCCGCCGGCTATCGCCCACGCGTGCGGCAAAAGCGGCAATCACATCGGGGTCGCTGGTGTCTTCCTTTTGCGAGGTGCGCGACATCACCAGATGCATGCCCACCAGCCAGGCAACCAGTTCGCTGTCGGGCTTGTCGAGGCCATGCCGGCGGCAAAATCGCCGGGCATCGATCATGCCGAGGTCGGAATGATCGCCGCCCCGGCCTTTCGCGATGTCGTGAAACAGCGCGGCCAGATAGAGCAGCTCCGGTTTGTCGAACGACGCGATCAGCCGGCTGGCGAGCGGGTACTCGTGTGCCAGCGCCGGCACGGTAAAACGCCGCATGTTGCGCAATACCATGAGGATGTGTTCGTCCACGGTGTAGATGTGGAACAGGTCGTGCTGCATCTGCCCGACGATGCGGCCAAATGCCGGGATGTAACGTGCCAGCAGTCCGTAGCGGTGCAGCGCGCGCAGCGCCCGGGTGATGCCGGCGGGCTGGCGCAGCAGCGTCATGAACAGCGCGCAATGGGCCGGATGGGCACGGAATGCCGCATCGATGTGGATACTGCCGCGCCACAGTGCACGCAAAGTGGTGGGCTCGAACCCGGCAAGTTCCGGATGCTGGGCGTAGACAATGAAAATGCGCAGCAGGGCATCGGGCTTGCGTTCGAACAGATCGGGATCGCGGGCCTCGAGCAAATTGGCGCGTAATTGAAAATCGGCATCGATCGGCTGCGGCGGTGCATTGACCGGAAACAGCCGCACCCGCAGCGACTGGATGAGGATGTCGTTGGCGCGCTGAATCAGTTTGGCGGCACGGTAATAGTCCTGCATCAGGCGTTCGCCTGCGCGCTTGTGCGCGGTGGCAGCGAGCCCCAGACGCTCGGCGAGATCGGTCTGGTAATCGAATGCCAGGCGGTCGTCGCGTCGCTTGGCCAGCAGATGCAGATGGATGCGCAGGGTCGCCAGGGTGCGCTCGGCGTGGGCAATGCGGCGTGCTTCGGTTTGGGTCAGCAGTCCTGCGCAGGCGAGGCCGTTCCAGCCGCCGCTGATGCCGCACGCCTGCGCCAGCCAGTGAACCATGTGCAGATCGCGCAGCCCGCCCGGGCTGTCCTTCAAGTTGGGTTCGAGCTTGTAGGCGCTGTCGTCGAAGCGGGCATGGCGCGCGCGCTGTTCAGCGAGCTTGCCGTCGAAAAAATGCTGAGCGTTGAAGCGCGCCTGAAAGGCGCTTTCAAATTCGGTGAACAGCTGGCGGCTGCCCCATAGAAAGCGCGCTTCCAGCAGATTGGTTTCCACCGTGATGTCGGCTGCGGCCTCGGCGAGACAGACATCGATGGTGCGCATGCTGTGGCCGATCTCCAGCCCGACATCCCAGCACGCCTGTACCCAACTTTCCAGCTTGGCCTGTTGCCCGGGCGTGGGCTCGTGCGGCAACAACAGCAACAGATCCACGTCCGAACCGGGAAATAGTTCGCCGCGTCCGAAGCCGCCAACGGCGACGAGACAATAACTGTTGGGCAGCGCAAGCCCGGCGCAAATTTCCGTGAGCACGTCGTCCACCAGATCGGCGTGACGCGTCAGGTACAGCGAAACGGCAGGTTTCTTGAGATAGGCCGCAGCCAGCGCCGCGCGACGGGATTTCAGCCGTTCGCGCAGATCGGCAAACGGCGGAATGCTCACGCGGCCAGGCGGGTGAGGTCGGGGATGGCGGGGCTGCCACTCGATAGGGTCATCACCTCGAAACCCGTGTCGGTGACCAGTATCGTGTGTTCCCACTGTGCGGACAGGCTGCGGTCCTTGGTCACGATCGTCCAGCCGTCCGGCAATTGACGGATGTCACGTTTGCCCGCATTGATCATCGGCTCGATGGTGAAGGTCATGCCGGGCTCCAGCAGCAGGCCGGTACCGGGTTTGCCGTAGTGCAGCACCTGCGGGTCTTCGTGGAACACCCGGCCGATGCCGTGGCCGCAAAATTCGCGCACCACGCTATAGCCGCTTTTTTCGGCAAAGCGCTGGATTGCATGACCGATGTCGCCCAGTCGCGCGCCGGGCTTGACCTGATTGATGCCGATCCACATGGCCTCATAGGTAATCTGGATCAGACGCCGGGCCTGGGGCGTCGTATCGCCCACCACAAACATGCGGCTGGTGTCGCCGTGCCAGCCGTCCTTGATCACCGTGATGTCAAGATTCACGATGTCACCATTTTTCAGCACCTTGTCGCCCGGCACGCCATGGCAGACCTGGTTGTTGACCGACGAACAAATTGATTTGGGGTAGGGATTGTGGCCGGACGGCGCGTAATTCAAGGGTGCAGGGATCGTGCCCTGCACATTCACCATATAGTCGTGGCAGAGCCGGTCGAGCTCGCCTGTGGTCACGCCGGGTTGGACGAAAGGGGTGATGTAATCGAGTACTTCCGAACCGAGGCGGCCCGCGACGCGCATGCCTTCGATTTCAGCGCCGGTTTTGATGGTGACAGTCATGGGGGAATAGCAAATCAGTAAAACCGCATTCTATCGCGCGCGCCGTGTGCTGAAACAGGCGGTATGTCGTGTCGCGCACAATGGGAGCAGCAGAGGCCGATGTTGAGTGCCGATCTCCAGCAGCCTTGAAATGAAGCGCTGATCAAATTAGAATAGCGGGCTGTCCGAAATGGTTCGGACAAATTCGCACACTTGTCGTTAAAGGGTGGCGGCGCGTTTCAGATAGCAAGCGCGCAGCTGCTGACGGGTGGAGGCTTAACCCTTTAGGAGTCATTAATGTCGTCAGTCACAATGCGTCAAATGCTGGAAGCCGGTGTCCATTTCGGTCACCAAACCCGTTTCTGGAACCCCAAGATGGCACAGTACATCTTCGGTCACCGCAACAAAATTCATATCGTGAACCTGGAAAAATCGCTGCCGATGTTCCAGGACGCGCAAAAATTCGTCCGTCAATTGACCGCCAACAAAGGCACCGTCCTGTTTGTGGGCACCAAGCGTGCCGCCCGCGAGATCGTGCGTGAAGAAGCTGAACGTGCGGGCATGCCTTATGTGGACAACCGCTGGCTGGGCGGCATGCTGACCAACTTCAAGACGGTCAAGCAGTCGATCAAGCGCCTGAAGGATCTGGAAGTGTCGCTGGCAGAGCCGGGCCGTTTGTCGAAAAAAGAAGTCCTCACCATGCAGCGCGAAGCAGACAAGCTGAACCGCAGCCTCGGTGGTATTCGCGAGATGAACGGCTTGCCGGACGCTATTTTCATTATCGACGTCGGCTACCAGAAGGGTACCGTGGTTGAGGCCAAGAAACTGGGCATTCCGGTGATCGGCGTGGTCGACACCAACAACAGCCCGGAAGGCGTGGCTTACGTGGTTCCCGGCAACGATGACTCGGCACGCGCGATTCGTTTGTATGCACGCGGCATGGCCGATGCAGCGCTGGAAGGCCGCGCGCAGATCCTCGGCGAACTCACCGGCGGCGAAGAGTTCATTGAAGTGGAAGAAGAAGGCGACGTGGCCGCTGAATAAACGCGCCACGCCGTAACCTCGCCGGAATACCTTTCCGGCGAACGTATTTCAAGGAGGGGCGTTGGCCCCTCTTTCTGCATGAGCTGATTGATTCGGCTGAACTTAAATTGATAGGGAGTAGGAAATGGCAGCAATCACTGCAAGCATGGTTAAAGAGCTGCGCGAAAAAACCGACGCGCCGATGATGGATTGCAAAAAGGCATTGACCGAAGCTGAAGGCGACATGCAGAAAGCGGAAGAAATTCTGCGTGTGCGTTTCGGCAACAAGGCCGCCAAGAGCGCAAGCCGTGTGGCGGCTGAAGGCGTGGTGACCATCGCCATTAGTGCTGACGGCAAGTCGGCTGCGATGATTGAAGTCAACTGCGAAACTGACTTCGTGGCGAAGAACGACGATTTCCTGGCGTTGTCCAACGCGCTGGCCAAAATGGTGCTGGAGCAGAATCCGGCTGACGTGGCTGCGCTGTCCGCGCTGGCCTACAACGGCTCCACGGTGGAAGCGGTGCGTACCGAACTGGTCGGCAAAATGGGCGAGAACATGTCGGTGCGCCGTTTTGAGCGTCTGACGGGGCAGGGCAAGTTCGCCAGCTACATTCACAGCGGCAAGATCGGTGTTCTGGTTGACGTGACCGGCGATGAAGCGCTGGCGCGCGATATCGCCATGCACATTGCAGCGTCCAAGCCGAAATCGCTGGATGCATCCGGCGTGTCGCAGGATCTGCTGGATACCGAGCGTCGCGTCGCGATCGAGAAGGCCAAGGAAGCAGGCAAGCCGGAAGCCATGCTGGAAAAGATTGCCGAAGGCACGGTGCAGAAGTTCCTGAAAGAAGTCACGCTGCTGTCGCAGCCATTCGTCAAGGATGACAAGCAGACCGTCGAGCAGGTGCTGAAATCGAAGAACTCGCAGTGCCATGGCTTCAGCATGTATGTGGTGGGCGAGGGTATCGAGAAGAAAGTGACCGACTTCGCGGCTGAAGTCGCTGCTGCGTCCAAGGTTTAACCACCATGGCGCACGCGCGTCGCATTTTATTGAAGCTTTCCGGCGAGGCGCTGGGCGCCGATGCGTTCGGCTATCACGCGGAGACGCTGGCTGGGTTTGTTGAGCAGATTCGCGAAGTCGTCGCGCTGGGGGTGCAGGTTGGCATCGTCGTCGGCGGCGGCAACCTGTTTCGTGGCGCGACCGGCGCGCTGTCCGGCATGGATCGGGCGACAGCCGATTCGATGGGCATGCTCGCTACCGTGATGAATGCGCTGGCGCTGAAAGATGCGCTGGTGCGTGCAGGCGTGCCTGCGCGAGTACAAACGGCAGTGGCGATTACGCACGTCGGCGAAGCGTTTGAACGCGACACCGCGGTGCGCCATCTTGAGGCGGGCAGTGTGGTGATTTTCGGCGGTGGCACGGGTAATCCGTTTTTCACCACTGACACTGCGGCTGCGCTGCGTGGTGCTGAAATTGGCGCCGATTTGCTGTTGAAAGCGACCAAGGTGGATGGGGTGTATACCGCCGACCCGAAAAAGGACGCAACGGCGACCCGCTATGCGACGCTGAGTTTCGACGAGGCGATCCGCAACGATCTTGCCGTGCTCGACACGGCGGCGTTCGCCTTGTGCCGCGAACAGAAGCTGCCGCTGGTCGTGTTCGATATTTTCAAACCGGGCGCCCTGAAGCGTGTGGTGATGGGCGAAGACGAAGGAACGCGCGTCACGCCTTGAACGCGCTTTACGAAGGAAGGAAACACAATGGCTGAAATGACGATTGCGGAAATCAAACAGTCTGCCGAGCAGAAAATGGGCAAGTCGCTGGAATCGCTGAAAAACGATCTGGCTAAAGTGCGCACCGGGCGCGCGCACACCGGCATTCTTGACCATGTGATGGTGGATTATTACGGTAGCCCGACCGCAGTGCCGCAGGTGGCCAACGTGTCGCTGGTGGATAGCCGCACCCTGGGCGTGCAGCCCTACGAAAAGAACATGGTCGGCAAGATCGAAAAAGCGATTCGCGATGGTGACCTTGGCCTCAACCCGGCCACGCACGGCGACATCATTCGCGTGCCGATGCCTTCGCTGACCGAGGAGCGCCGCCGCGATCTGATCAAGGTGGTGCGTGGCGAGGCCGAAACGGCGCGCGTCGCGATGCGCAATATCCGTCGTGATGCCAACGGCGCAGTCAAGGAAATGGTCAAGGCCAAAACGGCGACCGAGGACGAAGAGCGCCGCACCCAGGATGACGTGCAGAAGCTGACCGATAAATACATTGGTGATATCGACAAGCTGCTGGCTGACAAAGAGAAAGATTTGCTTGCCGTCTAAGCCAGTCCGGCGAGCCCATTCCGTGTGATGACCCGCTTGAAACATCCCATCTCAAACGCTGATGTGCCCAAGCACATTGCCATCATCATGGATGGCAATGGCCGCTGGGCGAAGCGCCGGCTGATGCCGCGAGTGGCGGGTCATCGCAAGGGCGTCGAGACCCTGCGCGACGTGAT
Source organism: Hydrogenophilales bacterium (assembly GCA_011391655.1). The sequence goes on along the minus strand of JAABQE010000176.1, from coordinate 4,727 downwards.
TCGCGCGTGTGCCGAACGCGGCGTGGCGCATCTCACGGTGTTTGCGTTCAGCTCCGAGAACTGGCGGCGTCCGCAGGAAGAAGTCACGCTGCTGATGGAACTGTTCATGCGCGCGCTGGAAAATGAAGTGACGCGACTGCACGAAAACAATATCCGCTTTCGCTTGATTGGCGACCTGTCGGGCTTTTCCGAACGCATTCAGACCCTGATCCGCGACGCAGAAGCCCTGACCCGCAATAACACCAGCCTGACCTTTACCGTGGCAGCCAATTACGGCGGTCGCTGGGATATCGTGCAGGCAGTCAAGAAACTGATGGTGGCAGGGGTGGCGGCAGATGACATCGATGAAGCTGCGCTGGCACAGCAACTCAGTCTGTCCGATGCGCCCGAACCGGATTTGTTCATCCGCACCGGCGGTGAAAAGCGCATCAGCAATTTTTTGATGTGGCAGCTGGCTTACACTGAACTGTATTTCACCGACACGTTGTGGCCCGATTTCAACGCGAAGGCGCTGGATGGGGCGATTGCTTCCTATCGCACCCGTGAGCGCCGCTTTGGCCGCACCAGCGAACAGGTTCAAGCCGCGTCGTGACCACTCTTTCAAGTGCTGCAACCATGACACCTCTGGCCCGGCGCGTGCTGACGGCTGGGTTGCTGCTGGCGGTGTTTGTGCCTGCCGCATTGTGGGCGCCGGCGTGGCTGTGGGCGATTCTGATGGCGGGCGTGGTCGGCATGGCTGCTTACGAATGGGCGACCCTGAGCCACTTCCCTCCGCTGTCTGCGCGCCTCTATGCCGGGTTGCTGGCCGCCTGCGCCTTGATCCTGACGTTTGTGTTGGGGGCGGACTGGCCTGTTTTTCAGAGCGGACTCATCGTGCTGGCGCTGGCTTTCTGGCTGGTCGTCGCGCCGTTGTGGCTGCTGGGACGCTGGCAGGCCACGCAGCCCTTTTTGCGCGCCGCAGTCGGTGTAGCAGTCTTGCTGCCGACCTGGGCGGCCTTGCTGTATCTGCATGCACGCGGCCCCGCTGTGCTGCTGGGTGTGATGGCGGTGGTCTGGATCGCCGATACCGCCGCCTATTTTGCCGGCCGTCATTTTGGGCGGCATAAGCTTGCCCCAGCCATCAGCCCGGGCAAGACCTGGGAAGGCGTGGCAGGCGCACTGGCCGCACTTGCGGGTTACGCCGCCATCCTGAGCCAACTCACCACGATGCCGCTGCTATCGCTGTTTTTCATGGTGGCGGGCCTGCTCTATTTGTCAGTGTTGGGCGATCTGTTTGAATCCTGGATCAAGCGTGTTGCCGGCATGAAGGACAGCGGCAATCTGCTGCCCGGCCACGGCGGCGTGCTCGACCGCATCGACGCCCTGACCTCCACATTGCCGGTCGCGAGCGGTATGTTGATGTGGCTGGAGCACACCGCATGACATCAGGCAGCATGAAATCAAGCGGGACGAAGCCCCGCGTCCTCACCGTTCTGGGCGCCACCGGGACTATCGGCGTGAATACGCTCGACGTGGTGGCGCGTCACCCGGATCGGTTTGAAATATTCGCTTTGACGGGCGCGATGCAAGTTGAGCGCATGTTTGAACAATGCCGCACCCATCGGCCGCGCTATGCCGTCATGACCGAGCCGGCGGCGGCGGCGGCGCTGCGCGAGCGCATTGCTGCAGCCAAGCTGCCGGTCGAGGTGCTGGAGGGCAGCGCCGCCTTGACCGCCGTGGCGACCGCGCCCGAGGTCGATACCCTGATGGCGGCCATCGTCGGCGCGGCCGGGCTGCCCGCTACGCTGGCAGCGGCGCAGGCAGGCAAGCGCATCCTGCTTGCCAACAAGGAAACGCTGGTGGTGGCCGGGCAGTTGTTCATGGACGCCATCGCGGCCAGCGGTGCCCAATTGCTGCCGATTGACTCCGAACACAACGCCATTTTCCAGTCGCTGCCACGCGACTTCAACGGCGACTTCCAGCAGGCCGGGGTGAAATCGCTGTGGCTCACCGCGTCCGGCGGGCCGTTCCGCACCTTGTCGGCCGAGGCCATCGCGGCGGCCACCCCCGCGCAGGCAGTGGCACACCCCAACTGGGTGATGGGCAAGAAAATATCGGTCGATTCCGCGAGCCTGATGAACAAGGGACTTGAAGTGATCGAGGCACGCTGGCTGTTTAACGCGCGTCCCGAACAGATCAAGGTCGTGGTGCATCCGCAAAGCATCGTCCATTCGATGGTGGAATACGCCGACGGCTCGGTGATCGCCCAGCTCGGCACGCCCGACATGCGCACGCCGATCGCTTATGCGCTGGGTTTTCCCGAGCGCATCGATGCCGGGGTGTCAGCGCTTGAGCTGATGGGCAGGGCGCTCACTTTCGAGGCACCCGACACCGCGCGTTTCCCCTGTCTGCAACTGGCGTTCGACGCACTGGCAGCGGGCGGCAACGCGTCGGCCGTATTGAATGCGGCGAATGAAGTAGCGGTTGCACGCTTCCTCGACGGCGCCGTGCCCTTCAATGCCATCGCCGCCAGCATCGCGCATGCGCTCGACACGCTGGCGGGTGGCGCGGCCGACACGCTGGAAGATTTGCTCAGCGCCGATCAACAGGCACGCAGTGTGGCCGAAGCCTATTTGGGGCAGGTGCGCGCATGAACCTATTGAGCACGGTTTTGTGGTTTCTGGTTGCCATCAGTGTGCTGGTGGTGGTGCACGAATTTGGCCATTACCTTGCAGCGCGCCTGGCGGGCGTCAAGGTGCTGCGCTTTTCGCTGGGTTTCGGCCCGCCGTTGTTGAGCCGCCAGTTTGGCACCGATCAAACCGAATGGACGCTGGCTGCGCTGCCATTCGGCGGCTACGTCAAAATGCTCGACGAGCGCGAAGGCGAGGTGCCTGCGGCAGAAGCCCATCGCAGCTTTAATCGCGCCACGGTGTGGCGTCGCATTGGTATCGTCGTGGCCGGCCCGCTGGCCAATTTCCTGCTGGCCATCGTGTTTTACTGGGCGCTGTTTTTGCATGGGCTGCCCGCGCTGAAGCCGATGATAGGCGAGCCGCCGGCCAACACCCCCGCAGCCGTGGCGGGCCTGGCTGCAGGCGATGAAATCCGTCGCGTCAACGGCACCGACACACCTTCGTTTCAGGATTTGCGCTTGACCCTGCTGCGTGTTGGCGTGGCGGGCGAGCCGCTCACCCTTGAACTGGCCGATGGTCGCAGCGTGCGACTTGAGGCCCAGTCGATCTCGACCGAAAACCTGGAGCAGGACACGCTGCGTCCGCTGGGGATCGTGCGCTATGACCCGGTGATTGACCCGGTGATCGGCAAGCTGCTGCCGGATGGCGTGGCTGCACGTGCAGGCCTGCAGCCAGGCGACCGGCTGGTTGCCGCCAATGGCACACCGGTCGCGAACTGGCAGGGCTGGGTGGAGATGGTCCGGCAGCATCCGGCCAAACCCTTGCGCATCGAGTATCAGCGACACGGGCAGTTGGATGGCTTAACGCTCACGCCGGATGCGGTGAACGAAGGCGGTCAAACAGTTGGCAAGATAGGCGCGGGTCCCGAGATCGACGAAGCGGTATTTGCCAGCCTGATGACCGAAGTGCGCTACGGTCCGGTCGACGCGCTGTGGCAGGGCGCAGTCAAAACCTGGGACATGAGCGTGTTCACGCTGGAGATGATGGGGCGCATGGTGCTCGGTCAGGTGTCGTGGAAAAACCTGTCAGGCCCGCTGACTATCGCAGATTATGCCGGCCAGAGCGCTGCCCTCGGCTGGATCAGTTTTGTCGGCTTTCTGGCGCTGGTGAGCGTGAGTCTGGGTGTGCTTAATCTGCTGCCCATCCCGCTGTTGGATGGCGGGCACCTCATGTATTATGTGTCCGAAGTGTTGACTGGTCGTCCGGTGTCCGAACGCACCATGGAAATAGGCAGCCGGATTGGCATGACATTCCTGCTGCTGCTGATGTCTTTTGCTTTGTTCAACGATTTGCAACGCCTGCTAGGCGGATGAAAAAACCCATGGTTCTTAACCGTCTCACGCTTGCTCTCGCTGCTGTGTTGGCTGCGCCATACGTCCTTGCCATCGAGCCTTTCACGGTTACGGATATCCGGGTCGAAGGGATCCAGCGTACCGAGGCCGGCACGGTCTTCAGCTACCTGCCGGTCAAGGTGGGCGAAACGATGACCGACGAGAAATCGGCGGCGGCGATCAAGGCCCTGTACGCCACCGGTTTTTTCAAGGAAGTGCGGCTGGAAGCGCGCGACGGCGTGGTGATCGTCACCGTTGAAGAGCGCCCCTCAATTGCCAAGATCACCCTGAATGGCATCAAGGAATTTTCCGAGGATGACCTGAAAGCCGGCCTCAAGCAGACCGGACTGGCGGAAGGGCGGGTACTCGATCGTTCCCTGGTCGACAAGGCCGAGCAGGAATTGCAACGCCAGTATTACAACCGCGGCAAATATGCGGTCGAAATCAAAACGACATTGACGCCGCTGGAGCGCAACCGGGTGGCGGTGCAGTTTGATGTGGTGGAAGGCGATAGCGCCAAAATCCAGCAGATCAATATCGTCGGCAATCAGGCGTTTTCTGAAAAAGACCTGCTGGGTGAGATTTCCTCAACCACGCCCGGCTGGTTCACCTGGTATACCAAGACCGATCAGTATTCCAAATCACGCCTGGGCGGCGATATCGAGATTCTGCGTTCGTTTTACCTCAATCGCGGCTATCTCGAATTCAACGTCGATTCCACCCAGGT
>JAABQE010000175.1 GCA_011391655.1 Hydrogenophilales bacterium | reverse complement strand
CAAAAGAGTTGCGCCGCTTCGTAGAGCCGCTGATCACATTGGGCAAAGAACCCAGTTTGGCCAATCACCGCCTGGCTTTCGATCGCATGCGCGACCGTGATATGGTGGTCAAGCTGTTTGCGGAACTGGGTCCGCGCTATAAGGCGCGTCCTGGTGGCTACACACGCATTCTTAAGTTCGGTTTCCGTAATGGTGACAACGCACCGATGGCATTGATCGAACTGGTTGATCGTCCTGACACGGATGCCGCTGCAGTTGAAGTCGAATAAGCTCCGTCAATATTGCGGACATGAAAAAGCCGGGGATTCCCGGCTTTTTCATGTCCGCATTTTCGTTTTTGTTTGGTTTGAGCCTGATTTTGATGCTGTCATGTGATCTCGCTTGTGCTGTTTCGGTTTGCATAGGCATACTGGCCCATCTTGCCAGCACTTGGATCGCCCGTGATTATCCTGTTTACTGATTTTGGCGCGCGTGACCCGTATGTCGGGCAGATGAAAGCGCGACTCGTTCAACATGCTCCTGCTCATCAGTTGATCGATTTGTTGCATGACGTACCGGACTTTAATCCGCATGCGGGGGCGCATTTACTGGCTGCGTTTGCCGACAGCTTTCCTGTGGGCAGTGTATTCGTGGCTGTCGTCGATCCGGGCGTTGGAACGCAACGCGAAGCCGTTGTGGTGCTGGCAGGAGGGCGCTGGTTTGTCGGCCCCGACAACGGCCTGCTGTCGATCGTCCAGGTTCGTCAAGCCGACTCGCGGCTCTGGCGGATAAGCTGGCGGCCTGATGATCTGTCCGCAACGTTTCATGGACGTGATCTGTTTGCGATGATCGCTGCCGAGATAGCGCGGGGCGATTTTCCTGACGACAAGTTGGTTCCAATAGACCAGCTGAATGTCGCATTTGATGCGGGCGATCTGGCACGGATTATTTACATCGATCATTTCGGCAATGCCTGGACCGGCGTGCGTGGCGTATTGCATGATGCACACGTTAGCTTGGCGGGAGAAACCTTCAAGCACAGTGAAAGCTTCGGCTTCGTCGACAAGGGTGCAGGATTCTGGTTTATCAACAGTGTTGGCCTGCTGGAGCTCGCCGTTAACCGGGGCAGTGCAGCCGCTCAGTATCGTTTGAAAGTGGGTGATCCCGTTCAGGTACAGCGCTTGAATTGATCGCACCCCAGCCCTGATTGCGGGTTTACTCAACGCCGATCAAGATGGCTCGATAATCATTGACATTGGTGCGGGTGGGGCCGGTCAGAACAAGATCCCCCAGCGCCGAAAATATGCCGTAGCTATTGTGTGCAGCCAGCAGAGCGTCTGGGTTTAGTTGCATCGCATGTGCACGCGTCAGCGTATCTGCCGTGATGAGCGCGCCCGCATTTTCCTCGCTGCCGTCGATACCGTCGGTATCACACGCAATGGCCGCGACCGGGGTGCTGTGCAGGGCTAGCGCGAGCGACAGCAAATACTCGGTATTACGCCCGCCGCGGCCATGCTGTGGCCGCAAAGTCACGGTGGTTTCGCCGCCGGAAATGAGGGCGAGCGGCTGCTGCCGCCCCAGAGCGTTCACCAGCGCAGCATGCTGCTTGGCCACGATTTGCGCATCGCCACTCACCTTTTCCGACAGCACGATTGCCGTAATGCCGTGTTGCTCGAAATAGGTTGCCGCGGCCAACAGGCTATCGCGGGCAGTTGCGATGACGCGGTTTTCCATGCGTTTAAAACAGGGGTCGCCCGGCTTGGGCGTGTCGGCCAACGGGTTTGCTGCGCACCGTTCGAGGTGGTGTTTGATGCCGGACGGCAGGGCAATTCGAAACCGATGCAGCCGCTCAAGCGCATCGACGCAGGTTGTCAGGTCTGGGGCGCAAGGGCCCGATGCAATGTGGGTGGGGTCGTCGCCGACGACGTCTGAAATGATCAGCGCCAGAGCCTGCACGCCAGCTGCCGCCAGTGCCAGTCGTCCACCCGACAGGCGGGTGAGGTGCTTGCGCACGGTGTTGATGTCGTGGATGGTCGCGCCGGCGTGCAGCAGTGCCTTGGTTACCTGGCGCAGCTCTTTCAACGTGATGCCCTCGACCGGCGCTGCAAGCAGGCTGGAGCCACCGCCGGAAATCAGTACCAGCAACAAGTCATCCGGCTCCAGTTGGCTGGCCCGTTCCAGCATGACCAAGGCCGCCGCTTCGCCGCGCCCGTCTGGCAATGGGTGGCTGGCTTCGACGACTTCGATGCGCTGCGTGAGCACGCTGTGCTGGTAGCGCGTGACGACTAGCCCGGACAAGGGAGCATCCTGCGGCCAGTGCGCTTCGATAGCGGCGGCCATGCTGGCTGCCGCCTTGCCGCCGCCAACCACCAGCGTGCGGCCACGGGGTGGCGCAGGCAGGTGGGGCGGCAGGATGCGTGCGGGGTCGGCTGCCGCGACAGCGGCGTGAAACGAACCCAGCAGCAGTTGGCGTGCGCGTTCTGTTTGCATATAAACTCCCCGGCTTGAATGGCTGGCCATTTCCCCTCTGTTTCAAACCAACTCAAGGTCGATCGATGACATCCCTATCCCGCCATTTAACCCCGGGGCGAAAACGCTTGATCTGGTTGTCTGTCATCGCACTGGGTGCAGTGGCTGTCTGGGCGATGGTGCAGGGTTCCAAGGATAGCCGGGTACGCCAGAATGTTGCCGCTGACGTCAATATCGAGGCTAATAATGCG
>JAABQE010000174.1 GCA_011391655.1 Hydrogenophilales bacterium | reverse complement strand
TGAGGCGCTTGCCGATGCCGCTGACGCCAAGGGTGGGGGTTTCGGTCAGCGCGACGACGGGCATGCCATGAATATGGTCGACCCGCGCCTGGATGAGATCGGACACGAAAATATCCGGGACAAAATAGACCGAGGTTGTGGTGTCACGCAGCGCGTCGAGCAGGCCCAGCGTGCGCGGCTGCGCGGCCATGGGCAGCGTGATGTAAACGAGGTCGATGCCGTTGCGGTTAACGTATTCGGGAATCTGGGGCAACTTGCCGAGCAGTTTCTGGGGGTCGGCCAGATCGGTGCGATCAAAGCTGCGGTCGTCAAAGAACCCGATTACATCCACACCCAACGAGCTGTCATTGACAAAACGACCGCGCAATTCGGTGCCCAGGCTTCCCGCGCCCACGATGATGGCACGACGCCGGCCGCCTTCGAGCAGCAGCAGACGTGGCAGCAGCTTGCGGGTGATGCGGTGCGCGATATACATGGCGACGGGCGTCACCAGCATCCACGCCATCACCAGATTAGGAGGGAAAAAATCGAGGTAGCCGGTGGAATACCCGAACAGCAGAATCAGCCCCGACAGGAAAAACCAGGGCATGACAGATTCATTCCAGAAGGCGCGCAGGGTGACTTCAGGCCACTTTCCCGGAAAGGTCAGGGTAAACACGATGAGCGCCAGAATGGGATACGGCCCATTGAAGGGTTCGCCGAAATACTGCGCACAGCCGATCAGCACCGCCACGGCCACAAACGGGTCGAGCAGAATTTTGGTGAGGGTTACAACGGAAAGTTGCTGCCGAAACAGCCACTGGTTGTGGTTTGTCATGCCGCGATGCACATCATCAAAAAAACAGATTTCCTGAACGGCCCTTAAACAGGCATTTTATTTATTTGTCTCCGGCCACTCACCAGACGGCAGTGGGTGGGGCATTATCCTGCAAAAATACCAGCCCACGCTACCGAACGTTGAAACGAGCAGCCGGCTGGCGAATGTTTCACCCGCGAGGCCACACTTTCAGATGCTGCAACGCGCCTGTCCACTTGAGCGCCATGCTATGCTGAGCGCCATTTTTAGGAGCATGGCGTGATCAAAATTTTACTGCTGATTGCGATTGGTTTTGTGGTGTGGGCATTATTCCGCGCGTATCTGCGTTCGCTCAGCAAGCCACCGGCGTCAACGCGCGAGTCGACTGTCGAAGACATGGTGAAATGCGCGCATTGCGGGGTGAACCTGCCACGCAGCGAGGCCATCTATAGCGGTGGCGAACTGTTTTGCTCAGCCGAGCACCAGAAACTCGGCAAGCGATGAACGCTGCGGCCCCGTCCTTGCCGCGCCTTGCCACGCAAGGCTATTTCGCGTCGCACTGGCGCAGCCTCGACTATTTCAACCTGTATCGCCTGACCCTGGCGATGGCGCTGGTATTCACCGGCTTGCTGTTCAGCGATTCGGGGATGTTTTACGCGGGGGCGGGCGAACGCTTCCAGGCGTATGCCTACGCGTATCTGGTGTTCGCCGCCCTGTTTGTGCTGGGCATTCGCGCGCGCTGGCCGGGATTTCAGGTCCAGCTCACCGCCCATATCGTCACCGACATTATTTTCACCATGTTATTGATGGGCACCAGCACGCGCCTGGCGGACGGCATGGGCTTGCTGCTGGTGGTGTCCATCGCGTCGGGCGGGCTGGTCGGCAGTGGCCGGCTGACTTTGCTCTATGCGGCGATCGCGTCGATTGCCCTGTTGCTGCAACATGGCTTCAGCATTCTGGGCGACACCCCGGGCAAAGGCTCCTATTTTCAGGTTGGCCTGCTATGCACAGGCTATTTCGCCATCGGCTGGCTGGCGCACACGCTGACGCAGCGCGCGCTGCGCTCGGAAACACTGGCGCAACAGCAAGCCGAAGAACTGGCGCTGCTGAATCGCATCAATGCACTGGCGATCGAAAATTCGCCCGATGGCCTGCTGGCGGTGAGCGGTGACGGCGTGGTGCGTCATGCCAGCCCGCGTGCACTGGCGCTGCTCGGGGTGAGCGCGCCGGTGGTGCCCGGCGTCACCCGGCTGGAAGCCTGCTCGCCCGAACTGGCGCGGCTGGCGCTGGCGGCACCCCTCCAGCCCCCCAACGCGATGCCTACCCTGAACACGCCGAACGGACCCTTGCGGGTACGCTGCATGCCACTGGCCACGGCGGATGGCAGCCGGGTGCTGGTGCTGGAAGACCAAAGCCAGGCGGAGCAAGCCGCGCAACGGCTCAAGCTGGCGGCGCTGGGGCGGCTCACCGCCAATATCGCGCACGAAATCCGCAATCCGCTCTCCGCCATCAGCCATGCGGCGCAACTATTGAGCGAAGAGACGCATGACCCCACCCAGACCAAGTTGACCGGCATCATCGAAAGCAACGCGCGGCGGCTCGATCGTTTGGTGGAAGAAGTGCTGACGCTCAACCGGCGCGACCGCCTGAATCCAACCAGCATCAATAATGCGACGCTCACCCCGTTGATCGCCGAACTGCGCCAGGCCGAAGGCATTCCGGAAAACACCGTCAGCGTCAGCCTGCCCGACCGCCTGCACTTCCAGTTCGATCCCGACCACCTGCGCCAGATCCTGTGGAACCTGCTGCGCAATGCCTGGCATGTGTGCAGCAAAAACCCCGGCAGCATCCGCATCGCCATGCAAAAACAGGGCGACCAGCTGCAGCTCGAGATTGAGGACGACGGCGCAGGCGTGCCACCC
>JAABQE010000173.1 GCA_011391655.1 Hydrogenophilales bacterium | reverse complement strand
TAATTGCTGTGGCTGCGCAGAAACCGCACCACCGGGTTTTCTGCACCACCGGTTTTGAGCTTGTCTTCGGCGTCCTCGACCCGGCCATTGCATTTGACATGAATGAAGGCCGACAGCCAGCCGCCGATATAGCCGCCGCCCGACACGCACGACAGGTAGTCGAATTGCCGCAGCAGCTTGAGCTCGGCCAGTGCCTGGATGACGCCCAGATTGAAGGTGGCGCTGCGGATGCCGCCGCCGGAAAACGCCAGCCCGGCAAGCGGCCGTTCGGGGCCATCGTGGCGGCCATCGGGCTCACGGATCGCGCTGCGCTCGCGTGTGCGAACCAGATTCCAGTCGAATGAAGCGAATGAAGTCGCGGTGTCAGTCATCGACCACCTTCAGGTACTTGCTGTGACACCAGCCCACGATATCCATCACGCCGTTGACCTCGCCGATCACGTCGACCTGCCACCACAGGCCGTGCTTGGCCAGCACCTCGACCTCGGTGCCCGGCGGCAGCGGGGTGCCCGGCAGCGGTGCGAACTCGGGGCCGGCGCCGTTCCGTACAAACAGCCGCGCAGTGGTGCGATAGCGTTCGGGATGATCGTCTCCCCGGCCCTGCAGGCGGGCGCGGATCGACTCCAGCGGAAAGTCAGGCCCCGGATCGCGCTTGCGGCCCGGTGCAATATCGTCGTGGCCGAGTATGTCGGCGAGTTGGTAGTGATTGACCAGCGCCAGCCCGCATTCCAGTGTGGATTCGATCTGCGCTGAGGTGTAGGCGTGCCAGCCGCATGGCGCTGCGCCGGGCGGATCGTTTTTATGGGGGGCGATGGTGACTTCGCTGTCGGGATAGCTGCGGCGGGTAAGCGGCGAGACCCACTTGCCGCCGCTCCTGAGCAGACAGCCGGCATTGTCGAGCTCGATGCCGATGCTGTGGTGGTTGAGGCCGGACAGGCTGCCCCAGCTTGAGCGGCCGGCGTGCCAGGCTTCGCGATTGAATGGCACCATCTGGATGGGGGAGCCGTCGCGTGCGATCACCAGGTGAGCCGACACGCGAGATTCCCGATGTTGAAACCAGGATACCGTGCTCGCTGCACTGCTGCTGGCGGTGTAGTGAATGACCAGAAAGCGCGGCGCGATCACGCCACCGGTGTGGGGGCTGGCTGCATAGCGTGCTGCCTGGCCATCATCCCGAGCCAACAGGTGATTGTGGACTTTCATGACGCTGCCTCCCTTGGTGACTTACCGCAGGGCGAGACAGGTTTTATTGGAATTTATAGGGTGTCCGCAGTACGGTGGTTGAAATCACCATAGGACAAAGATAGGCCGATTGATATACAACTTTAGTCGTAGGCGCGCGGCCCGGACGGGGTTTGTTCAAAGCAGCGCGCGCTGTCGCGCGCCAGCAAAGCCGACCCGTATGCCGCTTCAGTATGGGCGGCATGACTCACCGGCACCCCGAGCAGACGCTGGCGGATCCGAGTCCAGGCCGGGTTGTGCGCGCCGCCACCGGCAGTATCGACCCGACACAGGGCAGAAGCGCCGAGTTCGGCCAGCAGGCCATAGCCTTGGGCTTCGATGCGGCCGAGACTTTCCAGCAGGCCGTGCAGAAACTCGGCATCGTCGGCCGGGCGTGGCGACAAGCGCGGGGCCAGCGTGGGGTCGTTGACCGGAAAACGCTCGCCGGTGCGCGGCAGCGGCCGGTAATGGTGGGGGCTGGCGACAGTGGGGTCGATGCGCTCGCTGAGCGCGGCCAGCGTGCGGTCGTCAAAGAACTGCCGCAGCACCGCCCCGCCCGCGTTGCTCGCCCCGCCAGCCAGCCAGCGCGCGCCGAACCAATGCGAGTACACGCCGTGTTCGGTCGATTCCACCCGGGTATCGGACAGCAGTTTCAGCACCAGCGTACTGCCCAGCGAGGTGACGGCGTCACCGCTGTAGCTGAGGCCGGCCGCCAGAAACGCGGCGATGGAATCGGTGGTGCCGGCGCGCACCCGGCAGCCAGGATTCACCCCCAGATAGCGCGCACGTGCGCGCGATACCGTGGCCAGTTCGGCGCCAGGCTCAACCGGCGCCGGCAGGTAATGGATGTCAGCCAGCTGGTTCACCCAGGCCGGCCATTGCAGCGTGTCGAGGTCGAGCCCCATTTTCAGGGCGTTGTGATAGTCGGCAAATCCTACCTGCTCCGTCAGCAGGCCAGACAGCCAGTCGGCCTGGTTGAGATAGATCCGCGCGCCGGTGAACCCGAGCTGTTTTTTCAGCCACAGAACCTTGGCCAGGCTTGAGGTAACTGCCGCAGCGGGATGGCCCGCTGGGGCGAGGCTGGCAATCAGGCGGGCTTCATCGACTGCGCGGCCGTCGTTGTACAGCAGCGGTGGGTGACGCGGCGTCAGCGCCTCGTCACAGGCGAGCACGGTGCCCGAGGTGCCGTCGAGCGCGATGTCCGACAATTGCGCGCGGATCGCGGACGGCAGCGCCGCGATCAGATCCCACAGCGCCTCGCGCCAGATGTCGGCACGCTCGTGTTCCGCCAGCGTGCCGAAGTCGTGCTGGTCTGCGGCCAGGATCGCGCCATCGGCACCGATGACACAACTGCGTGCGCCGGATGTCCCGAAGTCAATCCCCAGAAAATACAATGTATTATCCGCGTGTGTTCGAGTTGTGGTCGAACTGCATGAGGTCGACGCGTGGCGCCGGTTGCCAGCCTTTCTTGCGGTGTTCGGCCACCACATTGGTGAAGATGCC
>JAABQE010000172.1 GCA_011391655.1 Hydrogenophilales bacterium | reverse complement strand
CGCCCACCAGGTCAGCCGCCACTTGCAGTGTTTCCTGCACATGGTCGGTGATTCTTGTGGTCAGTCGCTTTCCCGATTGAGCAAGCATGACAACCTCCTTCAAGGGCAATCGTCTAATGGTCGGAGTATAGACACGTGGCGTCAATTTGTCACCACGCTACCGTTACTCATCAACGTAACGGCGAGCGCGATGCTGGCCTGCAAATCCTTGCGCCATGCGACTTTCTGACGCGCGTGTTACTTGGCGGTGTCAAAGCCAAGCTATAACAGCCACACCTTTGGCAGGGTACGCATTCCCTGGTCAAACGTGGCAACCGCCTCACAGCCCGCCGACCCCGCCAGCGCAACGATCAGACAATCAGGAAAATCCACGCTGCCCAGCTCGAAGAGGCGCAGCGCCTCGACTGCGGCGGGCCTCGATTGCCAAGCCAGGGTTGCATTGTCGAGCATGGCGCGCAGCGCCTGTGCCACGGCATCGCCAGGCAGGGCAAAGCGGCTCTTCAGCACCCAGGCAAATTCCGCCAGCACCACGTCACTGATGAAGAGGCTGGCGTCGCTCTCGGCATGGGTCTCGACCAATTCACGGGCACGCTGCGCCTGCGCCTCGTCGTCGCGCAGCACCAGCCGCACGAGCACATTGGTATCGAGCGCGATCACCGGCGCGCCCGGCGCACGGTGGCATCAGCGCCAGCACCGCCACTGATGCGTTCGTCGTCCGCGGCGAGATGCCGACCCACCGCCGCGTCCATTTGTTCGACCGTACTCGCGACGCGAACCGCGTCATGCAACAAACCAAACAGATCAGCCGCGCCCCGGCGCAGCGGCCGCGCGCGTAGCGAACCATCGGCCTCGACACTGAGATCGAGCTTGCTGCCGACCCCGAGGCCAAGCTGATCGCGGATTTCTTTGGGCAGCGTAAGCTGACCTTTGCTGCTAAGTGTGGCGAACATGTTATCTCCTTACCTATGCGTAAAGTAAGGCAACTTTACTACAAAAGAAGATTAAAGCACACCGGTAAGAAAATAACACATTACCTTACTTTTTATATTTTGCCTTCTCGAGCCACAGCAGGTCGTACTTTTCTGCCTTCACCTGAAGCCCGGGTTTCAGTCACGGGCGGTCTGGCTCGAATTTCGCAAAATACTTCACCTGCGGCAAGCCTTCGAAATGGGCATCCTGCGTCAGGATCGTGGCATCGTGCAGGATGGCGGTGGCATAGATCAGCGCATCGGCCATGGGCAGCTTTTTCTCGATACTGATTTTTCCGGCATACAAGGCAACGGCTTCATCCACATCGAGCACTTGCCCCTGCTTGAGTTGGGCGATGGCCTGAAACGCCTTGTTTTCGTCGAACGCAAGGGTGATTTTCTTGAAGACTTCGTAGAGCACGATGCTGGGCACCAGCAGTTCATCGGTATTCTCGATGGTGGCGGCGTAATTCCCGGCAAGCGGAGAGTCGGCCAGGTACTCCAGCCAACCCGATGTATCCACGATGTTCATGGCCGATCGTCTTCCCGGTCGAAATCGGTGTTCATGCCCTTGAGCATGCCGCGCGCCGCTGGCATGGGGCGGACGGGAATGAACTCGATGCGGTCACCGTATTGAACGACCTGCATGGGCATGCCCGCCTTGAGCTTCATTGCCTCGCGAATGTGCTTGGGTATCACGAGCTGGAATTTGGGAGAAAGTGTGAGCGTGTTCATGGCATCCATCCTTCAATCGGGCTACGAAGTATAGATCGATAAAATCGACACGTAAAACCGCGCCGGAATTCAGAAAAATCAGTGCGCTGCAAATCCGCACATCTGTGTTTAGCTCCTGCCTATGATGCCGGGCGAACTCGTCGTTTGCTGCGGGGCGCCAACAACGCAGATTCGCCAAGACGTTTGGCGGCGTACTTCAGTGGTGCAACGGGACGTTCGAGGCCGGCATCCACGGCCGCATCCAGAAAATCGGGAACCGCCACGGTGCACCGGTTGGTCAGGCGCTTCATGCCGGCATTCCATTGCCACAGCATGGCCCGGCCAACATCAGCGAAACCCCTGGTGTGCCGCATATGCTGCAGCAGTTCAGGAACGACATCGGCGACCGACTGGCACACCAGGTCCACCAGCGTACGCTGGCGCTGCGGCGCGATACCCAGATGCTGCTGCAGGAAACGCCACAGCGCCTGATCGGGGGCCCAACTCTTGCGCCCATCGATATACATGCCCGGCGGATTATCCGCAAACTGCTCATAAGCCAATATGGTCAACATGTCATAGACGGGCGCCACGCGAACATCGTCCAGGCCGGTATAGAGGAACGCCAGGTTCTTGGAATGGCAATCCGCATTGCCCAGGGCAAAGGTCAGCAACAGGGTCACGGCCATCTGTTCCTGAGCGCGCCCGAGCATGGCGCCCGGCACCCACTCCCGGGCCAGGCGAGACACGCGCTCCCAAGTCGAATCATATTTCTTGTCGGGCTCCAGACCCAGCAGGCTGCAACAGTCCTCGAAACCCAAACGCCGGGATGTGACCGGGTCGATATCGAAGCGCTCCACGACCAGCACCTGGCCGTCGTCTGAAACCTGCGTCATGGCGGTGGCGAAACCGGTGCGCCGGGCCGCCTGCATGCACAGATGTTCGTTAAGGGCAATGAATGACTATAAAGGGGACTTCCCACATTCCGCTGGTGGCCTAAGCCAACCGGCATCGATGTGCCAAGATTGAATTTCTTACAGTCAATCAGAAGT
>JAABQE010000171.1 GCA_011391655.1 Hydrogenophilales bacterium | reverse complement strand
CGATCACCGCAGGCATCGTCATCCTCGCCACCGGTTGGACGCCGATTGATCCATTGCTCTCACTGTTCGTCGCCCTGTTGATCAGCGTATCGGCCGTCAGACTGCTGCGCGAAGCCGTCCACGTGCTGATGGAAGGCGTGCCACTCAACATCAAGCTCGATGACGTCGGCCAGGATCTTGCCGCACTCCCCGGCGTGCTGCGCGTGCACGATTTGCACGTGTGGACGTTGTCTTCCGGCACCCTCGCGCTGTCCGCGCATCTCGAAATCCAGAATCTGGCTGACTGGCCAACCTTGCTCAATTCCGCAAGGCAGACCCTCGAATCCCACCATGGCATCCGCCACGTCACCCTGCAACCCGAAACCATGGCGGCGTCCCCGCTGGTGCATGCGCCTTATCCTCCAACAGTCTCTTAAAGCTTTCTGGCTCAATCATGAAAACGGTGCTTGACGAATTAATGAGAATGGTTATTATTTGCACAACTCAATGCAAATAAGCATGGCCGAATGAATTCTTGCCAGCCCACACACATCCGTCAACACGCCAGCCCATGACCCACACAGCCGCTCCTGCGCTCACCCTGGCCCAACTTGCAGACCACCAGGCCTGTACCATCGACCGCATCGCAGCGCCGGCTAGTGCACCCGAATGGCACGACTGGCTGGAGGAAATCGGCTTTCTGCCGGGCGAGCGCGCGATGGTGATGAACCGTGCCCTGCCAGGTGGCGATCCGCTGGTGGTGCGCGTCGGCAATTCGACCTTTGCGCTACGGCGGATCGAAGCAGCGTGTGTGCAGGTGACGCTGGATAAAGCCACCGCATGAAAACCTCGATCGTCTACGTTCACCCTGCCGGCCCGCTGGTCGCTTTGGTCGGCAACCCCAATTGTGGCAAGACCGCGCTGTTCAACCGCCTCACGGGCAGCCACCAGAAAGTCGCCAACTACGCGGGCGTCACGGTCGAACGCAAGGAAGGCAAGCTGACCACACCCGTCGGCAAGCTGTTGCGCGTGCTCGATCTGCCGGGCACCTACAGCTTGCATCCGCGCTCGCCCGACGAAAAGGTGACCTGCGATGTACTGAGCGGCCACGCCACCGGCGAGAAGCGACCCGATCTGGTGGTGTGCGTGGTCGACGCCACTAATCTGCGGCGCAATCTGCGACTGGTGCTGGCGGTCAAACGCCTCGGGCTACCCTGTGTGGTTGCGCTCAACATGACTGATCTGGCCGCCGCGCGCGGCATCAACGTCGACGCGGCTGCGCTGTCACAGGCGCTCGGATTGCCGGTGGTCAACACGGTAGCGGTCAACGCCGAAGGAGCCGACGCCTTGCTGGGCCTGCTCGACCAGCCCGAACGCTGGCGCCATGACACTGCTGCCTTGACGACGCCCGACAGCCTCCCAATCGGCAACGACCCCAACATCGAAGCCGACCACGACGCCGTGCGCCGCATCCTGCAAGGCATGGGGCTCGACGCGGCGGTGCCGCATCTGGCCAGCGACCGCATCGATCGCATCGTGCTGCATCCGCTGATCGGGCCGCCGCTGCTGGCCATCGTGCTGTTCCTGATCTTTCAGGCGGTGTTCGCCTGGGCTGAAGCGCCAATGAGCTGGATCGAGGCGATGACCACCGCGCTCGGCCACACCATTGCGGGACTGCTGCCCGCCGGCTGGCTGCGCAGCCTGCTGGTCGACGGCGTGATTGCCGGCGCAGGCGGCGTGCTGGTGTTTCTGCCGCAGATTCTCATCCTGTATTTCTTCATTCTGGTGCTGGAGGAATCCGGCTACCTGCCGCGCGCGGCTTTCCTGCTCGACCGTTTGATGGGCGGCGTCGGCCTCTCCGGCCGCTCGTTCATCCCCCTGCTGTCGAGCTTCGCCTGCGCGATTCCCGGCATCATGGCCGCGCGCACCATCACCAATACGCGTGACCGTCTGGTCACCATCATGATCGCGCCCATGATGACCTGCTCGGCGCGGCTGCCGGTGTATGCGCTGCTGATCGGCGCCTTCATCCCGCGCCGCGATGTGTGGGGCCTATTCGAACTGCAGGGGCTGGTGCTGTTTTTTCTGTACGTCGCGGGCATCGTCGGTGCGCTGACCGTCGCCTGGCTGCTCAAACGCTTCACCGCACGCCAGCTCATGCACCCGCTGATGATGGAACTGCCGAGCTACCACTGGCCGCGCCTGCGCAACGTCGCCATCGGCCTGTGGCAACGCGCGACGATATTCGTCAAGCGGGTCGGCGGCATCATTCTGCTGTTCACCGTCGTGCTGTGGTTTCTGGCGAGCTTTCCCATCCCGCCCGCAGGCGCGACTGGCGCAGCCATCGAATACAGTTTTGCGGGCCAACTGGGGCACGCACTGGCGGGGCTATTTGCGCCCATCGGTTTCAACTGGCAGATCAGTATTTCGCTGGTTCCCGGCATGGCCGCACGCGAAGTGGCGGTGAGCGCGCTGGGAACGGTGTATTCGCTGTCGGCAACCGGCGACGACACCGCGCGGGCGCTGACCCCGCTGCTCGCCCACAGCTGGAGCCTCGCCACCGCCTTGTCGCTGCTGGCGTGGTTCGTGTTCGCGCCGCAATGTCTGGCCACGCTGGCCACCGTCAAACGCGAAACCGGCGGCTGGACCATGCCGCTGATCATGGCGTTGTATTTGTTTGCGCTGGCCTATCTGGCGTCGTTCATCACCTACCGGATCGCGCTCGCGTCCGGGCTGGGATAGCGCATCGTTGGCC
>JAABQE010000170.1 GCA_011391655.1 Hydrogenophilales bacterium | reverse complement strand
ACGCAGCCGCGCGCTCACCACGAGCAGGAGTTCGTCGCCGATGGTGTGGCCGAGCGAGTCGTTGATGACTTTGAAGTGATCCAGATCGAGGCTCAGCACGGCCAGCGGTTTCTGGTTGCGTTTGGCTTGCGCCAGCATGAGGCCGAGGTGGTCGCGGAACAGCGCGCGGTTGGGCAGGCCGGTGAGCAGATCGTGATAGGCCTGATAGTGTACGGTTTCTTCGGCCTGCTTGCGTTCTGTGACGTCCTTGGCGACGCCGTAGCTGCCAATGAAACGCTGCTCGAATGCGCTGGCCCGTTCGTCATACATGCCGGTAGCGGTGAGTTCGACCGCCTTGCAGAGACCATTCATCAGGCGCGGGCGGCGCATGCCGGGATTGCACTTGAGGCGGATTTCGGTGTTGCGCGCGCTGCGGTCGCCGGCGCGGCGTTCATTGAAAATATGCTCGGCACGGGCGATGTCGTCTTCGTGAACCAGCAGGCTGTAATGCTGGCCCAGCAGTTCTTCGCGACGGTAGCCCAGCAGGCTCTCGACGCGGTCGTTGACGAAGGAGAAGCGGCCCTCGATGTCTAGTGTGTAAATAAAGTCGGGCGAACTGTTGACCAGAAAGCGATGCCATTTTTCCGACTGTTGCAGGCGCTGCAGGATGTGGTTGTTTTCCCGCTCCAGCCGCCGTTGCGTCAGTGTATTGTCGATGCGGCGCAGCAATTCTTCGGGTTCGTAGGGTTTGCGGACGAAATCGGCGGCGCCGCCACGCAGTGCGCGGATCGCCGAGTCGATCGCACTTTCGCCGGACACCACAATCACCGGCGTGTCGATGTTGCGGTCGGTAATGAAGCGCAACACCTCGTTGCCGTTGAGATCGGGCATGCCGAGATCAAGCAGGATCACGTCGAATTGCTGTTTGACGATGGCAACCAGGGCTTCGCGCCCGCCATTGGCGGTCATGACATCGTAATTGCGGGAGGCCAGCAGTCGGGAGAGCCCCTCCAGAATCAGCGGTTCGTCATCGACCAGCAGCAAGCGCGAGCGAACCGGAAAAGCGCTGACCGTGTTGGCGGGAGGGGAGGAATCGATCGGACTGTTAGACATTGATTTTATGATCTCCTGAGCGCGGGTTACATAGACCCATATCGCGCCGTATTGAGTGTGGTCTGGCCGTTTTTTAGGGTTGGCAGACGGATGAGAAAATGGGCGCCTTGCGGGCTGCTGGTGCAGCTGAGCTGGCCGTTCATGCGCTCGATCAGGCTATGGCTGATGTTCAGGCCGAGCCCCGCGTGGTCGCCGCCTTTGCTGCTGATCAGGGGTTCGAACAGGTGCGACGCTACGGCGGCGGGCAGGCCGGGGCCGGTGTCCGATACTTCGATTTCGATCTGGCGCTGGCCGCTAACGTCAACCAGGCGGGTGGCGAAAATCAGATGGCCACCCGCGGACATGGCTTCCACGGCATTTTTGGCCAGGTTGAACAACACCTGCTTGAGTAAATCTTTTTGCAGCGGCAGCGGGGGCACTTCCGGATTCAGGTCGATCTGCACGCTGACCTTGTTCGGGGTGAACAAGGTGCCAAGCGACATGCGCACCAGTTCGGAGATGATGCCGTTGACCGAAACCAGCTCAAGTTCGGTGGCTGGCGCAGGGGTTTCTTCGGCATTCGTGATGCCGCGCACGATGCGCGCCACCCGCTCGATTTCTTCACCGATGATGCCAAGATCGCGTTGCACAGACGAGTCTGAACCCAGCTTGTCGGACAGCAGGTTGACGTAATTGCGCATGATGGTGAGCGGGTTGGCTACTTCATGCACGGCACGTCGCGCACGGTCACGCGGGATGGCGTCGCTGGGCGCAATGTGTGCTGCGGGTAGCGCCGGGATGGGGGCGGGTGCGGCGGCGCGGGGGCGCAGGGTCTCGGTATATTCGGCCAGGGTGAATCGCCACAGCGTTGAGGTGCCAAGGTCGGAACTTGCATCGCCTGCCACCAATACGCTTGTCTGGCCATCGTGCAGCGTCAGTGGCTGACAGAGCAATCGCGACACACCCAGCAGGCGGGCGATTTGTTCATCGACCAGCGCGCCATCCCTTGCACCGCGTTCGAACTGTTGTGGCGCACTGCGAACCAGTGAACGTGGCAGCGCCGAATGTCCATCGTCGAGCGGAATCGCCAAAGTGCTTAAACCGGGTGCGCTCGGGAGCCATGCGCTCGCCCGCAAGTAGCCGTCGGTAGCGGGGGCAAACAGGCAGGTGCGTTCGACGCCGAACAGCGCGCGCAGCGCGTCCTGCAACAGGGAAAACAGCTGGCCGTCGTTGCTGGCATGGCGAAAATGGCTGTGTAGCGCTGATTGTGCGGCCTGTCCGGCATACAGTCGGGCAAGCCGGTCGAATCCGGCGTTTTGGCCGGGTGCCGCTGCATCGAGCAACCCAAAGCGCAGTGCCAGTTGACGCGCCTGCGTCTGGCTGTCGGCCAGCAACTGGGCGGCTTCGCCTGCCCCCATCTGCAGCGCGGCAAGCGCAGCGCGCACGTCCACACTATCAACCGCGTCGGCACGGGCAACCAGTTGATAGGCCAGCTGAACGATGCGCACCAGCGGATGGGCAGCGCGTCCGCGCGCCAGGGGTTCGGCGTGATAGCGCGCAGCGTCAGCCAGCCAGCCATTCGAGTCAGCTTCGACTAAATAGTCGGCTGGGTGAACCAACGTGAACGGGTTGGGGTCAAGATAGTCTGCGAGATTGTGGGCGAGTCCCGCCGTCCA
>JAABQE010000169.1 GCA_011391655.1 Hydrogenophilales bacterium | reverse complement strand
CGCGCTGATCATTTTTTGCCACAGCCTGACCGCGGCGCGCGGGTCGTAGCCGGCGCGCGCCATGAGTTCAAGACCCATGCGATCGGCTTCGCTTTCGTCGCTGCGGCTGAACCGGGTGGCAATCAGCGACTGGTAAACCACCCCTGCGATGTCGGCAGAGCCTGCGCCCAGTCCCAACACTGTGGCACCGACATCAATGGCCGCCTGCGCAGCCATGGCTTGCGACACCTGCTCGCGCGAATGTTCGCGCAGCGCGTGTGCAATCTCGTGCCCCATCACCGCGGCAATCTCGTCATCGCTCAAGCCGAGCCGCTGGACCAGGCCTGTGTAGAACATGATCTTGCCGCCTGGCATGCAGTAGGCATTGAGTTCGTTGCCGGTGATCAGGTTGACTTCCCAGCGCCAGCCGGGCGCGTCGGCCCGGAAAACCCTGGTTTGCGGCGTCAGGCGGCTGGCGATGGCGCGCACCCGCTGCAGCATCGCGCTATCGCGGTTGAGCTTGCCCTGCGCGGCGGCATCGGCTTTCAACTTGTTGTAGCTCTGCGCTGCCATCGCGTCGAGTTGCTGCGCGGAGATCAGCAGCAGTTGTTTGCGCTGCGTGCCCACTGTCCCTTTGGCCGTGGTGGTCTCGCAGCCCGGCAATGCCAGTGCTGACAGGGGCAGCATGAGCGTGAGCAGGTTCCGTCGTTTGATCATCGTTTGCTGCCTCAACCTTGCTGAACGGGGCGTTCGGCGCTGTTAAAGCGGAACCACCCGCGCCGTATCGCCACTGCCGTCAACGCGCACGGCCATGCCGCTACTGAGACGCGCGCCAACGCCAAGCTTGAGGCTTCGCCGCATCGGCTTTCAGTGCGCGATTCGAGCTCGGCACAGCCGGTGGAGAGTGCAGCGCTCAACAGCAGTGTCATGGCCAATGTCAATTTCATGCTGAGACTCCCGGTTGGTTCGTTCGCCGCTTGTCAAGCACGCCTCCACTTTACGGGCTGGGTTGAGGCATGCGTTGCGAATTCTCAAGCGCCCTGGAGTTTGGGGCGGCAAGGATCAAGCCGCTTCCTGGTAGAAAACATTCTTTTGCAGCACGCGCCCCGGCAAGGGTGCCACCTTGTCGTGAATGGCGCCGATGTGCTCCGGTGTGGTGCCGCAGCAGCCGCCCACGATGTTGACCAGGCCCTCGGCCGCAAATTCGCCCAACAGACGGCTGGTATCCGCCGGGGTTTCGTCAAACCCGGTGTCGCTCATCGGGTTGGGCAGGCCGGCATTGGGGTAGCAACTGATGAAGGTGTCGGGGGCCGCCTTGGCCAGCTCCTGGATGTACGGGCGCATCAGCGCCGCACCCAAAGCGCAGTTCAGACCCACGGCCAAAGGCCGGGCGTGGCGCACGCTGTGCCAGAAGGCGGTCACGGTCTGGCCGCTCAGGATGCGCCCGGAGGCATCGGTCACGGTGCCGCTGATGATGATGGGCAGGCGCTCGCCGCTGGCCTCGAAAAACTCGTCAATGGCAAACAACGCCGCCTTGGCGTTGAGTGTGTCAAAAATGGTTTCCACCAGCAGCGCGTCGGCGCCGCCCTGCACCAGCGCCTCGACTTGCTCGTAGTAGGCGGCGCGCAGCTGCTCGAACGTCACGTTTCGGGCGCCAGGGTCATTCACGTCGGGGCTGATGCTGGCGGTTTTGGGCGTGGGGCCCAAAGCGCCAAGCACAAAGCGGGGTTTGTCGGCGGTGGAGAACTTGTCGCAGGCGGCGCGCGCCAGTTTGGCGGACGCCAAGTTCATCTCGAACGCCAGGTCGGCCATGTCGTAGTCGGCCTGAGCCACGCGGGTGGCGCCGAAGGTGTTGGTTTCGATCAGGTCGGCACCAAAGGCCAGGTA
Organism: Hydrogenophilales bacterium; assembly: GCA_011391655.1. The sequence continues at coordinate 892 of JAABQE010000169.1, read as the reverse complement.
ACGCTCGTGGATGTCGCGGATGATGTCGGGGCGCGTCAGGCTGAGCAACTCGTTGTTGCCCTTCACGTCCTTGTGGAAGTCTTTGAACCGCTCGCCCCGGTACTGCGCCTCGTCGAGCTTGAAGCGCTGGATCATGGTGCCCATGGCGCCGTCGAGCACCAGAATGCGGTGTTGCAGAATCTCGGGCAGCTTTTGTCCGCGGGTGTAAGTCAAGGTTTTCATAGCCGCATATTGTAGAAAGCCACCCGCTGAACCCGCGCCCGGTGGGGCCGGCGGCCGTCAACCCATTACCCTATTCAAAGCGTCTTGATGAGTGCGGCGGCCAGGCTCAGGCTGGGAAGAGTCAGCCGCCGGGGGAGTTCCATGCCTTTTCACTTGAACGACTTCAAGAGACCCTTATGCATAGCTATCCATAAGGGTCTTTATGCATAGTCCCCGGTTATGAATAGCAATTTCACCGACAGGGCTGGAAGCCGCATGAGCGTTGGCATTGCTGCTTTCACTGGACCAAACATTCGGCATAAATTCGACCATTCACTGAGGACCGCATTCACTGCTTATCGAATTTCCGGTTCCGATGAAAGAGCTCTTTTGCGTGACTTTCACGTCCGCTGACCAATGAGACAGTTCCAACAGCTTCATGAACGTGCGCCAAGAAAATTCCATGATCGCGCATTTGGGGGGTGTTTCGGAAACTGGCGGAGCGTTAAATTATGCAGAGGTACAAAGCGTGCCATCAGCACTGTTTCCCAGCATCCGGAGCACCATCGACATGGGTGCTATCCATAACTGAGTCCTATGCATAAAGACCCGTTGCCGACGGTCACGACAGTCGGCTTACTGGATGCCCAATAGAAAGGGCGAAGCATGGTGTTTGCCGTTTTCCTCTTTC
>JAABQE010000168.1 GCA_011391655.1 Hydrogenophilales bacterium | reverse complement strand
GCTGTCGTCCTTGTCGAGCAAGTCCGTCATCAAGTCGTTGACGAGGCTTTCCAGCGTGCTGTCACGCGCGGCTTCGGCCAGTGCGGGCAGGCTGGGGTGGCCGATATCGCGCAGCCAGGTCATGAGGTCGACCATGCGCTCGAACAGCGGGTCGCTCGCGTCCAGCCACCCCGTGTCGACTTCGCCGGCCCGCTGCGGGTTCAGCAGCAGCACGCGCGCCAGGCTGCGCAAGCGCGATGGGGCAGGGCGGCGCTGGGGGCGCGGCGGGGCGCGGCGGGCAATGTTGGGTTTGACGCCCATGTGCGTGAGTTCATTCGCCGGCAAATGGGCCAGCTCGGCGATTTGCCGCTGGATCAGGCTGCCCAGGATCGGGGCGGCAATTTTGTCCAATAGCGGTTTGGCCTGCTTGAGCAGGGTTGCCCGTCCCTCCTGGCTGTCGAGCTTGAGCCCGCTCGCCAGTTCGCGTACCAGAAACGCCGACAGCGGCAAGGTGTCGGTGTCCAGCAGATGCAGGAAGGCGGCCTGACCATGGGTGCGGATGAAGCTGTCGGGGTCGTCGCCTTCGGGTAAAAACAGGAAGCTGATTTCCTTGCCGTCCTGCAGGGCCTCCAGTGAGTTTTCCAGCGCGCGCCAGGCGGCCTTGCGCCCGGCGTTGTCGCCGTCGAACGCATAGATCAGGCGGTCGGTATGGCGCAGCAGGGTGCGCACATGAATCGGCGTGGTGGCGGTGCCCAGCGCGGCCACGGCAAATTCCACGCCGTGCTGCGCCAGCGCCACCACGTCCATGTAGCCTTCGACCACGATGGCGCGGCCGGCGGCCTTGATCGCTGCGCGCGCCTCGAACAGGCCATACAGTTCCGAGCCTTTGTGAAACAGCGGGGTTTCCGGCGAATTGAGATATTTCGGTTCGCCCTTGTCGAGCACGCGCCCGCCAAAGCCGACGATCTGGCCCTTGATGTTGCGGATCGGGAACATGATGCGGTCGCGAAAGCGGTCATAGCGTCCGCGCTCGCCGTCGATGACCAGGCCGGAGGCGGCAAGCGCATCGCTCGTGTAATCGGCAAACACCTGCTTCAGCGGCGAGCCGTCGGGCGCGTAGCCTATGCCGTAGCGGGCGGCGATGGTGCCGGTGAGCCCGCGTTTTTTCAAATACTCGATGGCGTGTGGTGTCTTTTTGAGCTGCTGCTTGTAGAGCTGGGCGGCCTGTTCCAGCGCATCCCATAGTGCGGGCGGCGGTCTGGGGCGGTCGGATTCCTGGGCCGACTCCGGCACCGGCAGACCGACATCCTGCGCCAGTGCCGCCACGGCGTCGGGAAAGCTCATGTGCTCGTATTCCATCAGAAAGCCGAGCGCAGTGCCGTGCGCGCCGCAGCCAAAGCAATGGTAAAACTGCTTGGTCGGGCTGACTGTGAAGGAGGGCGTTTTTTCGCTGTGAAAGGGACAGCAGGCCTGGTAGTTCTGGCCGGCTTTTTTCAGCGACACCCGGCGGTCGATGACATCAACGATATCAACGCGGGCAAGCAGTGTATCGATGAAGTCGCGCGGGATCATGGTTGCCGCATACCGTGGGGATCGTGCATGAAAAACCCGGGCAGATGCCGGGTGGTGCCTAGCCCGCCAGCTGGGCCTTGATCAGCGCGGATACCTGCCCCATGTCGGCACGGCCGGCGAGGCGGGGTTTCAACAAGCCCATGACCTTGCCCATATCCTTGGCGCTGGAGGCACCGGATTCGGCAATCGCCGCGATGACTGCAGCTTCGACCTCGACGCTGGACAGCTGTTCAGGCAGGTAAGCCTGCAGCACGACAAGTTCGGCCTGCTCTGCAGCGACCAGATCATCGCGACCCGCCGTTTGAAACTGGCTGATGGAGTCTTTGCGTTGCTTGATGAGCTTTTCGACGATGCTGGCAATAGCCGTATCGTCGAGTTCGATCCGTTCGTCGACTTCTCTTTGCTTGATGGCAGCGAGCAACAAACGGATCGTGCCGAGGCGCGCCGAATCCTTGGCGCGCATGGCATTTTTCATGTCGTCGGTGACGCGTGCTTTCAGCGACATGAGTCGAACGGTGTTCTGCGTGGCCGCAGAATCAATACATCTTGGGGGGGAGTTGCTGGCCGCGCAGGCGCTTGCTCTGGCGCTTGACTGCAGCAGCGAGCTTGCGCTTGCGCTCGGCGGTGGGCTTTTCGTAGAACTCGCGGGCACGCAGTTCGGTCAGGAGACCCACTTTTTCGATGGAGCGCTTGAAGCGACGCAGTGCGACATCGAACGGCTCGTTTTCTTTGATTTTGACGTAGGGCATTGAAAAAGGCTTCCGGGAAACGGGGAAAAACGAGAATGATAGCAAGCCTGTGCGAATTATTCCAGTCCCCAGCCTTATCAAATGAAACAAGCGCCTGAACCCGGTGCGCTGAACGCTCATTGCGTTGAGCCTGGAGGCCCATGAATGGAAGCGTGGATGCATGGCCGAGACTTTGTGGGTCAAGGGTTTACCCCGCGACCTGATGCTGTCTAACGGACAAGCAAAGCCGACGCGCCGCCTGGTTTGAACGGTAATGAAAGCGGCAGACATCCACATTTTAATGTTCGCCCCGATCCCCGAGCATAACTCGGAGCAAATACCTCTAATGCACCAAGAATGCGGGAAAATATGATTGGTTTAAAAAAATAATCTATAAAACAGACATTTAAAATCTACCCACTCCACCTCTTTGTGGGTAGATGATTGGCTTCCATCAGTTGAGTTCCGGCGCGCCATTGATTAAAGATGCTC
>JAABQE010000167.1 GCA_011391655.1 Hydrogenophilales bacterium | reverse complement strand
CACAAACCCCAGCGCGTAATTCAGGCTGACGAGCATAGCCTCCTGCAGCGGTACCAGGTGCAGGGCGACCAAACGGATTTTCAACAAGGCCATGGCGGCGATGACAACGCCCGCGCCGCTGGCTGACCAGAACATTTTGTTGAATGCAGAGCGCCCCTCGGCCACGTAGTGCTCGCCGGTCTGGCTGGCAAACAGGCTGATCTGGCGCGCGAGGCGGCCGACGGTATCGCGGATCAGGCTGCTGACGCGATAGCGTTCAGCGCTCGTTTCGACCAGTTCAATGAACAGCTTGACCAGTGGTGCGTAGCGCGCATTGGGTGCCGATTCGGTGGCGGGTTGCGGACTGGCCGGGTGATCAATCAGCCCAATGAGTGTGCGCATGCGCCGCATCTGCTGCGTCAGGCGATTCGATTGCAGGGTGAGTTCGACGCTGGTGCCCACTTCGTTTTTACGGCGGCTCACGCGCTCGAGTGCCGCTTCGCATTGTTCGAGCAGGACATCGATCTGGCGGGTGTCGCTGACCTGTCCGCGCAGCCAGATATCCACCTCATGATGCAGGGCGAGAAACGGCGAGTCGTATTCTTCGAGAACGGGATCAACGCGCAGCAGTTCAGGGTCGAGTCCGCCGGCAGCGATACGATGTGCGAGCGAACTGATCGCATTGGTGAGCACACCCGGGGGATCGCGCTGGAACAGGGGCTGCAGCTGCAGCCGCTCGCACAGATGTTGCCAGACGGCGGGGTCGGATTCGCAGATCCACTCGCGGTCACGCGGGGTGATGAGCATGTCGAGCCAGTCGCGCAGGTGGCTGGGGTCGTGTTCCGGCGGCAGCAGTTTGTAGCCGATGCGGCGCTTGAGTTCGGCAGCAAACGAGCAGTACGGCAGCAAACCCGCTTCGGTCAGCAAACGGATGGATTTTTTGGCGGCAAACAAGGCCACCAGATGATCGCGCAGTGCCGTGGCATACGCTGGATGGCTGGCCAGCAGTGCCACCAGCGCATCCAGCTTGGCGTGTGCAGCGGCGATCGGCTGGTTGGCGTGCGGGCGCAGGTGAAACCAGAGCCGCACCAGCAGGTCGATATTGGCGGGCTGCGTGTCCTGCATGCGCGCCAAGGTCTGTGCGATGAAGGCGGCTGCGGGGTTGTTGAGGGCAGGACGCTTCCGTTCGGGTGTGACCATGCCTTACAGCAGCACGCGCTCGATTCCGCCGTTACCTACTCGCGCCAGATAGCTCGCCATCCAGTTTTCGCCCAGCAGCTGCTTCGCCAGTTCGATCACGATGTAATCGGTGGTGGTGCCGGTGTCGTCGCTGTAGCGTGCCAGCCCCTGCATGCAGGACGGGCAGGAGGTGAGGATCTTGACCGGCTGCGTCCCCGCGCCAAGTGCTGCAACGCCTGCGCGGATTTCCTCTTCCTTGCGGAAGCGGATCTGCGTGGAAATGTCCGGACGGGTGACGGCGAGCGTGCCGGATTCGCCGCAGCAGCGGTCGGACAGGGTCACGCCGCCGCCGAGCAGCGTGTTGGCGACCGTCATCGGTGCGTGGGTCTTCATCGGGGTGTGGCAGGGGTCGTGGTAGAGGTATTTTTCGCCGGTGACCCCATCAAGTTTGACGCCCTTTTCCATCAGATATTCGTGGATGTCGAGCAGGCGGCAGCCCGGGAAAATTTTCTCGAACTCGTATTTCAGCAGCTGATCCATGCAGGTGCCGCACGACACCAGCACGGTCTTGATGTCGAGGTAGTTGAGCGTGTTGGCGACGCGATGGAACAGCACGCGGTTGGCCGCGGTGATGGCTTCACCCTTATCGGCCTGGCCGCCCGCAATCTGCGGGTAGCCGCAGCACAGATAGCCGGGCGGCAATACCGTTTGTGCACCGAGCTCGAACAGCATCGCCTGGGTGGCGAGACCGACCTGTGAAAACAGGCGTTCCGAGCCGCAGCCGGGAAAGTAAAACACCGCGTCGGCGTCGTCCGACAGCTTGGCCGGGTTGCGCAGCACCGGCACGATCGACGCGTCTTCCAGTCCCAGCAGCGCGCGCGAGGTTTTCTTCGGCAGGCCGCCCGGCATCGGCTTGTTCACCAGATGGATCACCTGCGCGACCAGCTTCGGTTTGCCCAATGAGGCGGGCGGATTTTTGGTCTGCGCCTGGATCAGTCCCATGCGTTTGAACACCTGGTGCCCCAGGCGCTGGCTGGCGTAGCCCCATTCGATCAAGGGTTTTCTGAGCGCCTTGATGGTGGTGGGATCGGTTGCGTTGAGGAAGGCCATCGACGCCCAGGTGGCGGGGTTGAATTTCTTCTTGCCCTGCTTGCGCAGCATGTTGCGCATGGCGATCGAGACGTCGCCAAAGTCGATGTCGACCGGGCAGGGATTCTTGCACTTGTGGCAGATGGTGCAGTGGTCGGCCACGTCGCCGAACTCGTCGAAGTGCTTGAGCGAAACGCCGCGCCGCGTCTGCTCTTCGTACAGAAACGCCTCGATCAGCAGCGAGGTGGCGAGGATCTTGTTGCGCGGCGAGTACAACAGGTTGGCGCGCGGGATGTGGGTGTTGCACACCGGCTTGCACTTGCCGCAGCGCAGGCAGTCCTTGATCGAATCGGCGATGTCCTTGGTCTCGGACGATTCGAGGATGATCGATTCGGCTTCGAGCAGGCCGAACGACGGCGTGTAGGCGTTGCGCAGGTCCGCACCGTGCAGCAGCTTGCCCTTGTTGAAGCGGCCTTCCGGGTCGACCTTGGTTTTGTAGTCGGCAAAAATCGCAATCGCGGCGTCGTCAAGGAATTCCAGCTTGGTCAGGCCA
>JAABQE010000166.1 GCA_011391655.1 Hydrogenophilales bacterium | reverse complement strand
CCAGCGACTGGTGCGCAAGGTGTGCAGCCATTGCAAGGCCCCGCATCAGCCAACGCCGCAGGAGCTGGTCTGGTTGGGGCGGGCGCATGCCGACAACGCAACCGAAGCCGGCTATGTCGAAGGGCGCGGCTGCGATCGCTGCCTGAGCACCGGCTATTCCGGGCGGCGCGCCCTGCATGAACTGCTCGAAATTAATACCGCGCTGGCGCATAGTCTGGCGAGCAACCACCCCGCAGAGTTTGTCGCTGCCGCGCGCGCAGCCATGGCCGGTCACACGCTGCGTGACCAGGCCATCGCGCTGGCGCGGGCAGGCGTGACGTCGCTGGCCGAAGCCATGCGGGCCAGCGCACAGGATGAAACCAGCTGATGCTGCGTTTTGCGTATACCGGCCGCACCCAGGGCGGCGAGAAGGCGCAGGGCATCCTCGATGCAGAGAGCGCCGCCGACTGTGCGGGCAGCCTGCTGAGAAACGGCATCTCGCCCATTTCCATCCAGGAAACCAGCCTGTCCGATCGGCGTGATGCCGGGGCAGCGGAGTTGGCCCTGTTCGCGCCCAAGGTCAAGGCCATCGACGTGCAGCTGTTCTCGCGTCAGCTCTACACATTGATGCGCGCCGGCGTGCCCATTCTGCGTTCGCTGTCCGGACTCATTGAATCGACCACCAATGTCGCCTTTGCCCGGGTGATCGCCTCGCTGAAAGAGTCACTCGAAGCCGGGCGCGACCTGTCGACCGCCATGCGTCAGCATCCCGAAGTTTTCTCGCCTTTTTACATCGCGATGGTGCGGGTGGGGGAAGCGACCGGCCGCCTGGATGCCGTGTTCCTGCGGATGTTCGAGCATCTCGAATTTGAGCGTGAAACCCGTTCCCGCATCAAGGAGGCGCTGCGTTACCCGAGCTTCGTCCTCATCGCCATGGCGGTCGCGATCACCATCATCAATATTTTCGTCATCCCGGCTTTCGCCAAGGTCTATGCCGGCCTCGGCGCCGAGTTGCCGCTGATGACCAAAATCCTGATGGAAACCTCGCGCATCACCCTGGCGTATGGCTGGGTGATGCTGGCAGGACTGGTGCTGGCGGTGGCTGGGTTCCGCGTGTGGCGCGGCACCGATGACGGGCGCGTGGCGTGGGATCGCTTCAAGCTCAGAATCCCGCTGACCGGTTCGATCGTGCTGCGCAGCACGCTGGCCCGTTTTGCCCGCACCTTGTCGCTGTCCCTGAAGAGCGGCATTCCGGCGGCGCAGGCGCTCACAGTGGTGGCCGAAGTCACCGACAACGCCTGGATCGCCTCGCGCGTCGAGCAGATGCGCAACGGCATCGAGCGCGGCGAATCGATCCTGCGCACCGCGCAGACTGCAGCCGTGTTCAATCCGGTGGTGCTGCAGATGATCGCCGTCGGCGAGGAGACCGGCAGCATCGACGAGCTCATGCAGGAGGTCGCCGACATGTACGAGCGCGAGGTGGACTACGAAATCAAGACGCTTTCCGCCCGCATCGAACCCCTCATCATCGCCGCCATGGGCGGCATCGTGCTGGTGCTGGCACTCGGCGTGTTCTTGCCGATGTGGGACATGGCCAGCGTGGCCATGAAGTAGTTTATTTCCTGCCAATCGGCCATTTCATTCAAGTCGGTGCGCTATGTGCCGCAATAGCTTCCGTGAGGTGCTGCGATTGGCGGCGCTTGCCGACAAACATTATTCGAACCGTTGGAGAACGCAATGAAATCAAAACAGCACGGCTTTACCATGATCGAGCTCATCGTCGTCATCGTCATTTTGGGCGTACTGGCGGCGGTGGCGCTGCCACGCTTTACCAACATCCAGCGCGATGCCCGCATCGCCAAGCTCAATGCCGCGCGTGGCGCAGTGCAGGCGGCGTCGGCGATGATTCATGGTGCGGTACTGGTTCGCGGCGGCACTGCAGATACCGTGGGCTGCGCAGGCACCGCCACGCTGGCCACCAACGCTACTCCCGCGGCTGGCACGGTCTGTACTGAACAGGGCACCGTCACCATCATCAACGGCTACCCCACGGCAAACCTCGGCGGCATTATCGATGCAGCCGGCCTGACCTCGATCTTCCCGGCTGCGGCGGCTGACCTGACCACAGAAGGCTACGGCACCAGCGGCGGCGGCGCGGCGATCGCTTCGGTTCTGACGGTCCAGGTCACTGGCGGTACCGATCCGGCCACTTGCTCATTCACCTACAGCCCTTCGAACGGCACGGCGGGCGCCGCGGTGATTACCGCGATCGACTCTACCGGCTGTTAACCGGCTGTTAACGCAAACGCGTGTCAGGGGACAGCGAAACCAGGCGCGGGGCTGTGACATACAGCCTGCCGCTTCCCGGCCGTTGTCGCCCGCTTCCTGTACGGGGTTTCAGTCTCGTCGAACTCATCCTCGTCATGGTCATCGCCGGCATTCTTGCGGCGGTGGCCGTGCCGCGTCTGATCGGCCGAAACAGCTTCGATACTCGCGGCTTTGCCGACCAGCTCGCTGCCACGGTGCGTTTTGGACAAAAGCTCGCGGTCGCACAGCGGCGCGATGTGTCCGTGCAGCTGTCAGCCAGCGGCGCCACACTTTGCTACCTCGCCAACACGCCCTGTTCCGCAGGCAACCATGCGCCTGGGCCGGGCGGCGAGAAGCCCTATTCGGTCAGTGCCCCGGACGGGGTGACGATTGCCAGCCCGGTTGCGGTGCTGGTGTTCGATGCGGCAGGCCGCCCGGACACCCTGGCCCAGCTCGACATCCAGATTAACGGTGCCGGCACGCATCACGTTTTCGTCGAGCGGGAAACCGGCTACGTCCATGACTGAGGAACGCGGCTTCAGCCTGATCGAGCTGCTGGTGTTCATTATCGTGGTGGGCATCGCGGTGACCGGGGTGTTGTCGGTTTACAGCGTGAATGCGCGTTCCAGTGCCGATCCCATGGTGCGCAAGCAGGTGGCCACCATTGCTGAATCATTGCTCGAAGAAGTTCTGTCCAAGCCTTACACCTATTGCGACCCCGACGACGCCAACACGGAGACGGCAAGCAGTGCTGCCGACTGTGCGACGCTGCCTGAGACCGCCATGGGGCCGGAAGCCGGGGAGACGCGCTACGCCAACCTCACGCCTTTCGACAACATCAACGATTACCACGGTTTTTCCATGGCGGGCATCCAGGACCTCACCGGTACCGCGGTGGCAGGACTGGGCAGCTATGCTGCGGCGATCCAGGTGCAGCTGGCTGGCGCCTTCAATGGCATTCCCGCCGGTGAAACCCTGCTTGTCACCGTGACTGTCACCGGTCCAGGTGGTCACACTGTCAGCCTGTCCGGCTATGGCACGCGTTATGCGCCCACCCTTTAATCACGCCGGCTTCAGCCTGGTCGAGATGATCATCGTCATCGCGATCACCGCCATCATCGGGTCGATGGTGGCCGTATTCCTGCGTGCCCCGCTGGACAGCTACATCGCCCAGGACCGCCGGGCACGCCTCACCGACACGGCCGACACCGCGCTACGCCGCATGGCGCGGGATATCCGGCTGGCGCTGCCGAACAGCGTGCGCGCCACCTCGGCGGGTGGCGTGTTCTATCTGGAGTTTCTTGAAACCCGCAGCGGCGGGCGTTATCGCGCACAGGGCAGCGGCGACATCCTCGATTTCAGCGTGGCCGACAGCAGTTTCGATGTGCTGGGGCCGGCCATCGCGATACAGGCGGGCGATTCCATCGCTGTGTACAACCTCGGTATTCCCGGCGCCGACGCCTGGGCAGGCGATACGCTTGCTGCCTACAGCGGGGCGGACGGCAGCGTAAGCAGCATCGCCATCGCATCGAAACTGTTTCCGTTGGCCTCGCCCGGCAACCGCTTTCAGGTCGTCACGGGGCCGGTGAGTTATGTCTGTGACCCGGCCAGCGGCACGCTCACGCGCTATTGGGGCTATGCGCCTGCCGCCATTCAGCCGACCAGCTTCGCCGCTACCGCGCACGCGCTGCTGGCCACCCGTGTCAGCGCCTGCAATTTCGAATACCAGCCTGGCGTCACCGAGCGCGGCGGCCTGGTCAGCATGGCGCTCAACCTGAGTCAGGAAAGCGAAACCATACGCCTGCACACCCATACGCAAGTGAGCAACCATCCATGATGCGCATGCGAAAAAATAGTCGCGCTCTCGATGGTTGCCATCGGCCCCACGCCGAATCCGGCTTTGTGCTGCCCACCGCGATTTTCCTGCTGGTCGTGCTGGCGGCGCTGGGCAGCTATATGGTGTCGCTGTCGCGCGCCAGCCACATCAGCAGCGCGCTCGACATTCAGGGCGGGCGCGCCTACCAGGCAGCACGCGCCGGGATCGAATGGGCGGCCTGGCAGAGCATCCAGAACGCGGCAGTGTATGGCTGCTCCACGGCGGGCACGTCGAGCGACGTGATCAGTCTTGCCGCAGACCTGGCAAACTTCACCACGACCGTGGCGTGCTCATCGGCCATCCACGACGAGGGCGGGAACCTGTTGAGGGTGTACTCGATCACCGCCACCGCCAGCAGTGGCGAGGCAGGAAACAACGACTACGTGGAACGGATGCTGACGGCGACGCTGTCGCGCTGCACCGACCCGGGAGGAAATCCATGCTGACGATGAAGCGTTTGTGCCAGCTTGCCGTCATGGCGTGGGCTGCCACGCTGGGTGCGGCCGCTCACGCCGCAGGCACGTGTTCGACCTACATCGGCGCGGCGACCTTGAACGAATACAACCATCAGTCCGACTTTGTCGAAGTCAAACGGCTCAACACTGCTGTGTCCATGACCGGCTGGAAAATACGCTTGTACACCTCGTCCAGCAGCTATGTTCTCAAGACCCTGCCAGCGGCAGAATCCTGTGGCGAGTACTCCGTGGTTTCATTCGCGTCGAACCAGACGCCGTTCGACACGGATATTGTCCTGCTCGACCAGAACGATAACGTGGTGGATCTCGTGCGCACGCGCACCGCCCTGCCGGCATCGGATTTTTATGTGCCTTATCCGGTTTGCGGCTTCCATAGCACACCGACCGACGTGCAAATCGAAGCGTCCCGCAAAGGGGTAGACCGTAGCCCAGATGGCGTGGGGTCATGGCGCAACACGCCTGGAACGGGCTCCGGTTCGTTCGCTTCCCGATGTGGCGGCAACACGCCGGACGGCAGTGCCGCCGACTTGTCTGTCTCGAAGACGGCCAGCATGGCGAGCATCGCGCTCGACGGCAGCGTCAGTTTCACGATTACGGTCACCAACCTGGGGCCGTCGATCGCCAGCACGGTGGCCGTCAGCGAGTTGCTTCCGGCGGGGCTGTCCTATGTGTCGCATACGGTGACCGCCGGAGCCTATAACGCGACGACCGGACTCTGGACCCTGGGGTCGCTGGCAGTGAATGGATCACATACCCTGACCCTGGTAGCGACCGGTACCGAGTCGGGCAGCCTGATCAATACGGCAACCGCCTTGTCCAATAATTCGGATCCGGTTACCGCGAACAACAGTGCCAGCGCGACGGTCATGGTGCAGTCCAGCGCAGGAGCATTCAATGCGGTGGATGTGGGCGCGAATGCAGTGACCGGCGCAATCAAGACCAAGATCGCCGGACAGGCTTTCAGCCTGGATATCCATGCACTCGACAGCGGTGGCACGGCGGCGCAAACCATGTTCAACGGCACGGTGCAGGTTCAGCTGCTGGGCAACACGATGCCGGGTGCGGCACTGGATGCAACCCACTGCCCAGTCGCTTCGACCGTCCTTCACACCCAGAGCGTCCTGCTCAGCAATGGCAAGGCGACGCTTGCACTGCCGGCGGTTGCCGAAGCCTGGCGCGATGTGCGGGCACGCATCATTTACTCGGGAGCCAGCCCCGCCATCACCAGCTGCTCACGCGACAACTTTGCCATCCGGCCGGCAAACTTCGCAGGCATGACAGTCAGCGATGCCGACAGCCGGACGCAAGGCAGCGCCCGCCCGCTCTATAACATTGCGGTGTCCGGCGGCAACGTTCACCGGGCCGGTCAGCCGTTTCGCATGGCGGCTACGGCATACAACGCGGCCGGCGCCGCCACGGCCAATTACGCCGGCAATCCGGTGGCCAGCCTGACGGCCTGCATTCTGCCCGGCACGGGCTGCACGCTGGGCACCCTTGCAACCGGCACGTGGTCACCCGCAGGCGGCACGCTGACGACCACCAGTGCCAGCTATTCGGACGTGGGCGCCTTCAGCATGAAATGGGTGGATGCCAGCTTTGCGGCGGTGGATGCGGCCGACGGTTCCAGCGCGGCCGACAGGAATATCGAATCGGCGGTGTTCAATGTGGGGCGCTTTGTTCCCGACCATTTCGATCTGGCGACCACCAGCGTGCCGCTGTTCAAGACCTTCAACGACACGGCCTGCGCCACGCGCTCGTTCACCTATGCGGGCCAGCCTTTCGGCTATCTCACCCTGCCGCAGGCCACGATCACGGCGAAAAACGCTACGGGGGGCATCACGCTGAACTATGCAGGATCGCTGTGGAAGCTCGATCCGGCCGGGGTGACGCAAACGTATGTCGCCGCCAGCGGCACGCTGGATACCGGCCTGGTGGGGACGCCCGAGGTCAATGCGACCGGCAGTGGGGCGGGCACGCTGACAGCCCATGTGGACGATGTCGTTGCATTCATGCGCGCCACGCCGGTTGCGCCTTTTGCAGCGGCCATCAACCTCTCGATGCGTATCCGCGACAGTGCCGAGAATGCCGTTTCCGGCAATGGCTTCATCGACACGACGGCAGCGGCATTGTTCGCCGACATTACGTTCGACGCCGGCAAGGAAATCCGTTTCGGGCGGCTGGTGCTGACGAATGCCCACGGTTCGGAACTGCTGGGTTTGCCGGTGCCGATCGAAACCCAGTACTGGACCGGCAGTGGCTTTGCCCGCAATGCGGCGGATGCCTGTACCCGGCTTGACGCCAACCAGGTGGCGCTGTCCAGCTGGCGGCGGCATCTCAATGCGTGCGAAACCTCGGTGGTGCTGTCTGGCCGCTTCAATGCCGGCCGGGGCAATCTCCGCTTTACCGCCCCCGGCATTGCCGCACCAGGCATGAACAACAGCGGCAGCGTCGATCTCACCCTTCAACTGGGCGCAACCGGCAGCGGCAGCAGTTGCGTGGGCGGGGCTGCAACCGCCGTTGCTGGGGCATCGCAAACCTGGTTGCAAGGGGCCTGGACGGGCGGCGCGTTCGATCAGAATCCAGTAGCGCGGGCAAGTTTTGGCCTGTATCGCGGCAGCAAATCGCTGATTTACCAGCGTGAAATGTACTGAAACGGGTTAAATCCTTTGACAACAATGACTTGTTTGTTTAAGTTCAGGAAAATTTTCAGGTTTGAACCATGCGGTTTTTCCGTCGAGTAACCGAGCAGGGCTTAACAGCGTATTTGCGGCTTCCGGGACGCATTGCGTATGCACGCGTTGACCGCCGGCTGGCGGTGCCCAAACTGCTCGCGGTCGGCGTGGTGCCCGTCAACGGTGACAACTGGAACGAGGCCTTGGCCGGGCTGCATGGCAAGGGTCCGGTCAGCCTGGTGCTGCGGCCGGCCGATTACAAATTGCGCTTGCTCGATACGCCGAACGTACCTGCAGAAGAAATCAAGTCAGCAGTGCGCTGGCAAATTCAGGACATGCTCGATTACCACGCCAACGATGGCACGGTGGACGTCCTGCAAGTCCCGCATCCGGAGCACCTGAGCCACGTTCGCCAGCTGTTCGCGGTGGCGGCAAAAAACAGCCTGCTTGCCGAGGAAACCGCGCTTGCAACCAGCGCCGGTCTGAAACTCGCCATCATCGACATCATCGAAACTGCCCAGCGCAACCTGGCCACCCGGCTGGAAACCCCGGGTCGCGCGCTGGCGGTCTTTTCGTTTATTGAAACCGGCGGTTTGCTGACGGTGACGCTGGACGGCGAGTTGTGCGTGGCGCGCACCCTGGGCGTGACCCAGGCGCTGCTGGATGGCGCGACTGCGAGTGATGCGCTGGAGCGCATGACGCTGGAAATCCAGCGCACGCTGGATCATTTCGACCGCCAGTTTGGCGGCATTCCGGTCGATCGCCTGCTGCTGGTGCCGATGGAGAATGTCGAGCGCCTGCGCGATGCGCTGGCAGGCAATCTGGCCTTGCCGGTCGACATGCTGGATCTGTCGAAATCGCTGGATATGGCTGCGTTTCCTGACATCAACGCGCTGCCCGCTCCCTGCTTTCACGCCATCGGCGCGGCCTTGCGCATGGAAGACACCAAACCATGAGCCAGCAGATCAATCTCATCAGCCCGCTGCTGCTGAAAAAGCGCTACGCCTTTGGTTTGCGCGAAATGGCGCTGGCGCTGGGCCTGGTTGTGGCAGGCATGCTTGCCTGGGGCGGCTATCTGCACTATCAGGCGGGGGGACTCGACACACGCGCGGCGCAGCAGGAAGCACGGCAAGCTGCTGCGCAGCAGGAACTGGATCGCTTGAGTGCTGCTGCCAGCCGGCCAGTGAGCGCGCTGCTGACCGAGCGCGTCAAGGCGACGCAGGCTCAGGTGGCGCAACGCGAAGCACTGCTGGCGTCGATCAACAGCACAATCAAAAACACCTCGACCGGTTTTGCTTCGCGTCTGAATGCGCTCGCACAAAGCCGGATGGAAGGCGTCTGGTTGAATGGATTCACCCTCTCGCCGGACTATGTGGCCCTCAAGGGATCGGCCTTGAATGCCGGGCTGCTGACCACCTATCTGGATCAACTCGGCAAGCAGGCCGCTTTTTCCGGGATGAAGTTTTCCGGCATGAACGCTGTGCTTGCGCCGCCCGCCGGCGATGGCACAACCCAGACGGCCGTGCTGCCTGAGCACATCGATTTTGCGTTGTACTCGGGCAGCCAGGCAAAATCGGCAGACGAAGGGACATCCCATGGCCAGTGAAAAGTTGCAGCAGATCAGCGAGCGGGTGGGCGCGATGAGTCTGCGCGAGCGCGTGTTCATTTTTGCTGCCGCACTGGTTGTCGTCATTGCCCTGTTGCAAACCCAGTTGGTCGATGCCGGGCAGTTGCGCAAACAGGCCGCGCACAGCCGCCTGCAGGCCGCCGATTCGACGCTTGAACTCATTATGCAGCAGCGGCAGCAGCTTGCCGGCAAGGCAGGGCTCGACCCGGATCAAGTGGTGCGGGACGTACTCGCCGCGCAGGAGGCGCGACTGGCTGCGCTGAATGTCGAACTCGACGTGCGCGGGCGTTCGCTGGTTCCGCCCGAGCGGATGCACCAAGTGCTGAAGGAAGTGGTGCGCGAGCAGGGTAATCTTCGAATGGTCAGCTTCAAAACGCTCAGCCCGCTACCGGTAGCGTTGCAGGGCGCCGCTGAAGGTGCGCCGCCGGGATTCTATCGGCACGGTTTTGAAATGACCGTGAGCGGTCGTTATCCCGAGCTGCTCGCTTATCTTGAACGGCTGGAGGCGTTGCCGTGGAATTTGAACTGGATCGAGGCGACGCTTGATACCGCTGCCCGCCCCGAGCTGACGCTCACCCTGACGGTGCACACCCTGAGTCTGGAGGAAGCATGGTTGCGGGTATGAGCCGTTGGATGCTGAACGTGCAATTGACGCTGGTGCTGTTGCTCGCCACCGGCGGAGCTGCTGCCGCGCTGGATCCCACCGAGCTACCTAAAAGCCGGGTGAATGTTGGTGCGGGTGTCGAAGCCGCGCCTGAGGCAGCCAGTCTTGCCTGGGTGCGGTTGAATGGCAGGGAGTCGATCGCGTGGTATGGGGGGACAACTGTCAAGCTGGGTGACGCGGTTGAAGGGGGACAGGTGACGGCCATCCATGAAGATCATATTGTTATTTCGGGCAGAGGCGGACGCCGTACCGTTTATCTGTTCAATGATGCGATTCGCACCCAACCGCAGGCGCTGACCCGCCCGGCGCGGTGAAACCAGGAATACTGAACATGCATAAATCCATCCTCTTGGCTGTATTGATTTTGTCCGGCTGTGTCGGCCCGGTTGGAAAGGGGGGCAACGAGGCAATGAATACTGCGCTCGAAGCGACCGTCAACCCGCCGACACCGGTCGCCCCGCCGCCGGCTGCCGTGCAGCAGGCCGTCATGGAGGCCGTGCGCGAGAAGCCGGCTGCGATGAAAGCTGCCAGCACCGAGCCGCGCTTCAGCCTGACGGTGAACAATGCCAAGGCGTCCGAAGTGTTCATGGGCATGGTGACGGGTACGCCCTACAGCATGCTGGTTCATCCGGATGTGTCCGGCACCCTGACGCTCAATCTGAAAAATGTGACCGTACCCGAGGCAATGGAAGCGGTGCGCGCGCTGTACGGTTACGAATATGAGGTTCAGGGCAAGCGCATTATCGTGCCGTCTCCCGCTATCCAGGCGCGGGTCTACCATCTGAATTCACTGGCCATGCAGCGCAAGGGGATGTCGGATACCCGCGTCGTGTCCGGTTCGGTCAGCCTGAGCAACGCGTCGGGCGGCGGCGGGGGTGCGGGTGGCTCGGCCCCTGCCAGCGCGTCCAAGTCGCTGGAAACCACCAGCGTGCAGACATCGACCGATTCGAGATATTGGGAAGAGGTCGTTACTTCCCTGAAAACGCTGGTCGGTGAGGCGGGTAGCGTGGTGGTCAGCCCGCAGACCGGCATTATCATCGTCAAGGCCGCGCCAGCCAGCTTGCATATGGTGGAAAAGTATCTGCGTGCCTCGGAACTGGTGAGCGCCCGTCAGGTGATGCTGGAAGCGAAAATCATGGAGGTCGAGCTGAATGACGGCTACCTGTCCGGCATCAACTGGGTAACCCTGCAAGGCTCGCAATACCTGGCGGCTTCCGGGGCCAACCTGGGCAACCTTAATATTGATCAAAGCATTACTGGCACCATGGGCGAAATTCTCGCCAGTTCCCTGCCGGTGGCGACCGATGTCGCAAAGGGGGTGTTCGCGCTGGCTTTCAACGACGGTGATTTCGCCGCCGTCATTAACCTGGTCAAGCGTCAGGGTTCGGTGCATGTCCTGTCCAGTCCGCGTATTGCCACCATCAACAACCAGAAGGCCGTGCTCCGGGTAGGGACGGACGACTTCTTTGTGACGGAAATCACCGGCGGTACGCCGGCTGCGGTCGGTGTCGCCTCGACGCCGCCCAGCGTCGTGGTCCAGCCGTTTTTTTCGGGCATTGCACTCGATGTCACGCCGCAAATCGATGACAAGGACAACATCACGCTGCACGTTCGGCCTTCGATCAGCAGTGTCAGGGAGAAAACGCAGCGGGTAGATCTGGGAACGTTTGGCGAGCTCGTCCTGCCACTGGCATCCAGCAGCATTTCGGAAACCGACAGCGTGGTGCGCCTCAAGGATGGCCAGATTGTGGCCATTGGCGGGTTGATGAGCCAATATAGCGACGACGCCAATAACCGGCTTCCGATGCTCGGTGATATTCCCTATGTGGGGCAGCTGTTTGGCAACACCAGCCGGCTTAGCCGGAAGCGCGAGATGGTCGTCTTGATCAAGACAACGCTGATTCGGGATCACGAGGACTGGAGTCGTGACCTGGATGACACCAAGCGTCGCTTCCAGGAATTAGAGCACACGGAAGCCAACATGCCATGACCACCTGGTGGGGGCATTTCGGCCTGCGCGAGCCGCCGTTTGGGCTGACCCCCGACACCAGTTTCTTTTTCCCTGCCCATTCGCATCAGGACGCGCATGAAACCCTGCTGTACGCATTGAGCGCAGGCGAAGGCTTTTTAGTAGTCGAAGGCGAGGTCGGGACCGGTAAAACCCTGCTGCTGCGCCGCTTGTTGAACAGCCTGCCGCCACGCTTGCAGGCGGCATTCGTGCCCAATCCTGGACTTGACCCACGCGGTTTGTATGCCGCGATCGCAATCGAATTCGGCTTGCCGGG
>JAABQE010000165.1 GCA_011391655.1 Hydrogenophilales bacterium | reverse complement strand
GCGCCCGTTGATTTCGCCTGGGCGCGGCGCGCGGGTGGTGTGGGACACCGACAAGCGAATGGCAGGATCGGTTTTGAGCAGGGCTTTGACCAGACTGGTTTTGCCGGCGCCGGATGGGGCGCTGACGACGTAAAGCACACCGGTTGTGGGGGAGGGGGTCATGGTCATCAGGGGTCTCGTGTTCGTTCTCTCGTTCGATCTATTGTCCGGCTTACTCGATATTTTGCACTTGTTCGCGCATTTGCTCGATCAGCACTTTGAGTTCGAGCGAAACGCGCGACGTTTCCACCGCCACCGATTTCGCGCCCAGGGTGTTGGCCTCGCGATGCAGTTCCTGCATCAGAAAATCGAGCCGCTTGCCGACGGCGCCCGGTTGCGCCAACACCCGGCGTACTTCTGCAAAATGGGTGTCCAGACGGGACAACTCTTCGTCGATGTCGGCCTTTTGTGCCGCCAGCACGATTTCCTGTGCCAGCCGTTCATGCCCCGCTTCGCCGAGTGCAGCATGCAGGCGTTCAGTCAGTTTGTCGCGCTGGGCGGTGATCAGGGTCGGCAGCAGCGGGCGCAGGCTCGCCACCTCGGTTTCGGCGGCCGCGAGGCGGTCGAGAATATGCTGTTTGAGCTTGGCACCTTCACGCTGGCGGCTGTCCACCATCTCGTCCAGCATGGCGCGCACCCCGGCCAGGGTGGCTTCGTTCAGCGCATCCTGCGATTGCGTCGCGGTCGGTACCGCGCCAGGCCAGCGCAGGATGTCGTTGACGCTCAGGGGCGCGCTGTCCGGCAGGCGTTGCCGAACGTCTGCTTGCCAGTTTGCCAATCGCTCAAGAATCGCCGGGTTCAAACCGTTATCTGGCGTGGCGGTGGGATTCGGGGTCAGGCTGACGCGACATTCCACTTTGCCCCGCGTGAGGCGCTGCTGGATGAGTTCGCGCAACTGCGGTTCCAGCACGCGGACTTCATCCGCGAGGCGGAAATGCAGTTCGAGATAACGCTGGTTGACGCTGCGCAGGTCGAAACTGACGCTGGCATGCTCCAGATTGATGCTGTGGGCGGCGAACCCGGTCATGCTGGTGGTCATAAGGTATGTGTAAGTTAACGCGCATGGCTGGCACGGAGCCAGGTTGTATTTAGTGCTGGTGCGGCCAGTAAATTGACAAAGATAATAGACGTTCGACTATGGCGACTCAACCCAACCAGGCACTTCCAAACGGATACCGACTGAACGAATACACCATTGTCCGCAAAATTGGCGGCGGTGGCTTCAGTTTGGTGTATCTGGCGCGCGATGATGCCAACCAGCCGGTGGCCATCAAGGAATACTTGCCCGGCGCGTTGGTGTTGCGCACCGAAGGCTCGGTCATCGTGCAGGCCAATTCGACCGAAAATAACAATATTTTCCGTCACGGCATGAAGTGTTTCTTTGAAGAAGGGCGGGCGCTGGCGTGCATCAATCACCCCAACGTCATCCGCGTGGTCAACTTTTTCCGCGCCAATGACACGGTGTATATGGTGATGCGCTTCGAGCGGGGTAAAACCCTGCAGCAGCATATTCAGGCCAACCGCGGCACCATCCGCGAAAGCTTTATTCGTCGGGTGTTTGCGCAGTTGATGAACGGCCTGCGCGAAGTGCATACGCACAAGTTGCTGCATCTCGATATCAAACCGTCCAACCTGTATATTCGTCTGGACGGTTCGCCCGTGCTGATCGACTTTGGTGCGGCCCGGCAAACGCTGACCCAGGAAGAAAGCAAGTTGCAGCCCATGTATACACCGGGGTTTGCCGCGCCCGAGCAATATCACAATCGTGAACGCCTGGGGCCATGGACGGATATTTACAGTGTGGGCGCGAGTTTGTATGCCTGTCTGGCGGGTTATCCACCGCAAGCGGCCGATGCGCGCCTGCTCAACGACAAAATGGTGCCGGCGCTGGTCAACTGGCGCGGGACCTATTCTGCGCAACTGCTGGAAACGATCGATAGCTGTCTCAAGCTCAACTATATGGAGCGCCCGCAAAGCGTGTTCAGCCTGCAGAAGGTATTGATGGATAGCAGTACGATGGCGCTGCCGCGGCCCTCATTTTTAAGTAGCATCAAGCACTCATTGACCAAAGATTTGTTCTAAAGTGTCGCCATGAAATTCACCATTTATCAGGCGTCACGTCAGGGTGGCCGCAAAAACAACCAGGATCGAGTGGCCTATTCTTACAGTCGCGACGCCCTGTTGATGGTGGTGGCGGATGGCATGGGCGGCCACATGTACGGCGAGATCGCCGCGCAGATCGCGGTACAGACCCTCACCGACCAGTTCCAGAAAGTCGCCAAGCCGCGTCTGGATGACCCGATGGCTTTCCTGGCCGACGCGACTTCGCTCGCGCATAACGCGATCAACGATTATGCAGTCGAGGAGGATTTGCTCGAAATCCCGCACACCACGCTGGTTACCGCAGTGGTACAGGACGGCACTGCGTATTGGGCGCATGTAGGCGATTCACGCCTGTATCTGTTCAGTGATGGCTGCCTGATTGCGCGAACCGAAGATCACACCGCCGTTGCGCAATTGGTGCGCGATGGCATCATCAGCGAAGAGGAAGCGGGCAACCACCCGGAGCGCAACAGGGTGTCCAACTGCCTGGGCGGCTATTCCGTTCCGCAAGTGGAATGCAATGCGCCGATCCCGCTGACGGATGGCGACACCATGCTGCTGTGCACGGATGGCATCTGGGGCATGATCAATATCCAGGAACTGTCCGCGCTGTTGTATGCCTATACGCTGGAAGATGCCGTGCGCCACTTGATGGATCACGCCGAATTCCGTG
>JAABQE010000164.1 GCA_011391655.1 Hydrogenophilales bacterium | reverse complement strand
ATATCCCAATCTTGATGTGGTCGATCCGTATTACGGCGGACCACAAGGGTTTGAGGAAAACCTCGACATGATCGAGGATGCGGTGCAGGGGCTGATTCGCGTGATCAGTGGCCGCATGTAGGCGAACCGGCGTGTAATGGCTTCTGTCGTATACAGCAGAAAAAACAAGGGCCGCTTATTAAAGCGGCCCTTGTTTTTGCGTGGCTCAGCGTTTATTTCGCCTGGGTTTCCACCTGTACCAGCGGCTCCTGTGGCGCGCTCATCTGTGGGCGCTCCCGCCGACGGGTCGGATGAGGCGCGCTGGGCGCGGGTGTTTCAGCGACGATGCTGGTCGGCGCGGTGGTTTCCACTTGCATCAGGCTGCTGGCGCCGCTGTCCCCCGATGGGGTGGCCGGACGCCGCCGACGGCGCGGGCGCCCCGGTTCGCCGGCGTCAGCTGTGCTGGCTGCTGCTGCCGTGGTTTCAACCTGCTGCAGGTTGGCCGCTTTGGCTGCCTTCTCGGTTGCTGGCGCTGGCGCTGTTTCCAGTTGCAGGTTTTGCTGCTTGGGCGCAGCGGGGGCTGGAGCCACTTTGGGCGCGCCTGCGATTTCGATGATGGCGTGGAAGCCAGCGATTTCGATCACGCCCACTGGCTTGCTTGCCGCCCCTTCGGGACGGGCTTCGCGCGGGCGGCGATTGCCACGTCCACGACGGCTGCGCGGCTCGCGTTTTTCTTCGCCGCCAACTTCGCTGGGTGCAGAGACGGGCTCGTCGACGCGCGGTGCGGCTTCGGCTTCGAGCCGTGGCTTCGGCTGGCGGGGCGGACGCGGTTGCTTGGCAGCATCGCCGGTCCGGGGCTCGCTTGGGCGTGCTTCGGGCTGGCGTGTTTCGCCGCGGCCTTCAGCATTGCGGCTCTCGCCACGTCCTTCGCCATTGCGCCCTTCGTTACGGCCGCGACGCTGCTGGCCGCCGGGCTTACGATCGCGGCGCTCGCTTGGACGCTCACTGCGTGGGGTGGCCGCGACGGATTCCACGGGGGTGGGTTCGGCAGCGGGGGCATCTTCGCCGCGCTTCTTGAACCAGCCAACGATGCGGTCGAGCAAGCCACCTTGAGTCTGTGCCGCAGCTGCTGCGACGGCCGGCCGGGCAATGGGTGCCGTCGGTTGCGGCGGCGCAATGGACTTGACCGCAGCTTCCTGCCGCATTGGCGTGATCGCCTTCTCGGACTGATAAACGGATTCAGTTTCCGGCATCGTCGCCATCTTGTAGCTGGGTGCGGCGGTGTCGCGCTGATTCAGCTCTTCGTGACGCAGTCGGGTCATGGTGTAGTGCGGCGTTTCCATGTGGATATTGGGGATCAACACCACATTGACCTTGAGACGCGACTCCATCGTGTAGATATCGATGCGCTTTTCATTCAGCAGGAACGTGGCGACATCAACCGGCAACTGCACGTGGATCGCGCCGGTACTGTCCTTCATGGCCTCTTCCTGCAGGATGCGCAGAATGTGCAGCGCCGACGACTCGGTGCCCCGGATGTGGCCGGTGCCGTGGCAGCGTGGGCAGGGGTTGTAGCTGGTTTCGCCGAGCGAGGGCTGCAGGCGCTGGCGTGACATTTCGAGCAGGCCAAAGCGTGAGATCTTGCCGGTTTGCACGCGGGCGCGGTCGTGGTGCAGTGCGTCCTTCAGGCGGTTTTCGACATCGCGCTGGTTTTTCGGGTTTTCCATGTCGATGAAGTCGATCACGATCAACCCGCCAAGGTCGCGCAGCCGCATCTGGCGGGCGATTTCGTCCGCTGCTTCGAGGTTGGTGCTGGTGGCGGTGTTCTCGACGTCGCTGCCCTTGGTGGCGCGGGCCGAGTTGACGTCAACCGACACCAGCGCTTCGGTGTGGTCGATGACAATCGCGCCGCCAGAGGGCAGGTTGACCTGGCGTGAATACGCCGATTCGATCTGGTGTTCGATCTGGAAACGCGAGAACAGCGGCACGTCGTCGTGGTACAGCTTGACCTTGCTGACGTTGGCTGGCATCACGTGCGCCATGAACTGCTGTGCCTGGTCGTAAATATCCTGCGTGTCGATCAGGATTTCGCCGATGTCGGCCGAGAAATAGTCACGGATGGCGCGGATGACCAGGCTGCCTTCCTGATAGATCAGGAACGCGCCTTTTTGCGAGGTGGAGGCGCCGTCGATGGCTTTCCACAGGCTCAGCAGGTAGTTCAGGTCCCACTGGAATTCTTCGGCGGTACGGCCGATGCCGGCGGTGCGGGCGATCAGGCTCATGCCTTCGGGGATGTCGAGCTGCGCCAGGGTATCGCGCAGTTCGTTGCGGTCTTCACCTTCGATGCGGCGCGAGACGCCGCCGCCACGCGGGTTGGTTGGCATCAGCACGACATAGCGGCCAGCCAGCGAAACGTAGGTGGTGAGGGCTGCCCCCTTGTTGCCGCGCTCGTCTTTTTCCACTTGGACCAGCAATTCCTGGCCTTCCTTCAGCGCATCTTGCGGACGGCCGCCACCGGGCAGGCAGGAACGGGCGATTTCCTTGAACGGCAAAAAGCCGTGGCGCTCGCAGCCGTAATCGACAAATGCGGCTTCCAGACTGGGCTCGACGCGGGTGATGACACCCTTGTAGACATTGCCCTTGCGTTGTTCCTTGCTGGCGGACTCGATGTCAAGGTCGACGAGTTTTTGCCCGTCGACGATGGCAACCCGGAGTTCTTCCGCCTGGGTTGCGTTAAATAGCATGCGCTTCATTGTTTACTCCCGCGCGCGTGCATACGGGACAGGCCAGACTGCCGCTGGTATCAGCGGCTCATGCGATTACAGGTGATGTGAGTGAAACGGCATGG
>JAABQE010000163.1 GCA_011391655.1 Hydrogenophilales bacterium | reverse complement strand
AGCCAAGGCATAGGTGAAACCATGAACCCGAAAATTATCGTTCTCGACGACGACCCAACCGGCTCGCAGACGGTGCATTCCTGCCTGCTGCTGACGCGCTGGGATGTTGCCACGCTGAAATCCGCGCTGGCCGATGCCGCGCCGCTATTTTTCGTCCTCACCAACACGCGCGGCATGGAGGCGGA
This sequence comes from Hydrogenophilales bacterium, assembly GCA_011391655.1. Next base: position 2,649 of record JAABQE010000163.1, on the reverse strand, counting down.
ACGTGCGGCGGCCATCACGCGCGAGGTGTGCGTCAACCTCAAGGCCGCGCTGGCCGATTACGCCGGGCCAGTGTTGTTCGTGTCGCGTTCGGATTCGACCCTGCGCGGTCACTACCCGGTGGAAACCGATGTGATGAACGAAGTGCTCGGCCCCTTCGATGCGACGCTGCTGACGCCGGCGTTTTTCGAGGGCGGACGCATCACGCGCGACAGCACGCACTATCTGATCGTCGACGGCAAGCCGGTTCCGACGCATGAAACCGAATTCGCGCGCGACTCGGTGTTCGGTTACCGCACGGCGTTTCTGCCCGAGTACGTGGCGGAAAAAACCGGCGGCCGTGTCGCCGCCAGTGAGGTGGCCCGCCTGAGGCTCGACGATCTGCGCGGCGGCGGCACCACCGAATGGCTGGCAGCGCTGCATGGCAACGCCATCGGCGTGGTTGATGGCGAAACAGCCGACGACTACCAGCTTTTTGCCGATGCCGTGCTGCAGTCCGCCGCGTCCGGCAAGCGCCTGCTGTTCCGCAGCGCGGCTTCGCTGCTCACCGCGCTGGCGAAACTGCCGCCGCAGCCGGTGTCCGCCGATGCGTTTGCCTCGCTGGTGCGCAATCAACAGCCGGGTGCGGTGATTGTCGGTTCGCACGTCGCCAAGACCACCGCGCAACTGGGTGTGCTGCTGAAACAACGCGGCGTGGTCGGCCTGCCGCTCGATGTGGCGCGCTTGCCGGCCGGTCGCACTGCGCTGGTCGATGCATTAACCGTGAGCATCGCCTACGCCCACGCGCAGGGCCTCACGCCGGTTGTGTTCACCAGCCGCACCGAGCTGCAGTTCGCCAGCACCGCCGAGCGGCTGGCGTTCGGCGAAGCGGTGTCGGGCACGCTGATGGACGTGGTGCGGCAACTGCCGCCGACGCTGGGTTTTCTCATCAGCAAGGGCGGCATCACCTCCAACGATGTGTTGTCGACTGGTCTCGCGCTGACGGCTTCGCGCGTGCTGGGGCAGATCCTGCCCGGCGTTACCGTGGTGCAGACGCCGGCCGACCACCGCCTGCCGCAGATGCCGGTGGTGATCTTTCCCGGCAATGTCGGTGGCGACGACGCGCTGGCCGAGGCCTACCGGCGCCTCGCGCCCTCGCACGCAGCGGCCAGCCCGGCTAAACTCGCGGCCTGATTCCACCCGCCGCCCGCCATGCTCAGCCCTGTTTTCCTGTCCCAGCTGCGCCGCCTGCTGCCGCCGCACGGCGTGCTGCACGAGCGCGAAGACCTGATGCCCTTCGAGTCCGACGGCCTGTCGGCCTACCGCAATATCCCCGACGTGGTGGTGCTGCCGGAGAACGAAGCGCAGGTGGCGGCGATCCTGCAGCTGTGCCACGCCGAGAAAATTGCCGTGGTTGCGCGTGGCGCCGGCACCGGCCTCGCGGCGGGCGCGCTGCCGATCGACGGCGCGGTGTTGCTGGTGCTGGCCAAACTGAACCAGATCAAGCAGATCGACCCCCTGGCGCGAACCGCCACCGTGCAGCCGGGCGTGCGCAATCTGGCGATTTCCGAAGCGGCGGCAACGCATGGCCTGTATTACGCGCCCGACCCGTCGTCACAGATCGCCTGCTCCATCGGCGGCAATGTGGCGGAAAACTCCGGCGGCGTGCATTGCCTGAAATACGGTCTCACCGTACACAACATCCTCAAGCTGCGCGCCTGGACCGTGTCCGGCGAGTTGCTGGAAATCGGCAGCGAATCGCTGGACTCGGCGGGCTATGATCTGCTCGCCTTGATGACCGGTTCGGAAGGCATGCTCGCGGTGATCACCGAAGTCACGGTCAAGCTGCTGCCGCGCCCGCAGCGCGCGCAGGTGGTGCTGGCGGCGTTCGACGACGTGGCGAAAGCCGGCGCGGCGGTCGGCAACATCATCGCCGCCGGGGTGATCCCGGCCGGGCTGGAAATGATGGACCGGCTCGCCATTCAGGCCGCCGAGGCCTTCGTCCATGCCGGCTATCCGCTCGACTGCGAAGCGCTGCTGCTGTGCGAGGTCGACGGCGTCAACGAGGAAGTGTCGGACGACATCTTCACCGTGCGCGAAGTGCTGACTGCGTCCGGCGCCACCGAAATCCGCACGGCCGAGAGCGAGGAACAGCGCCTCAAGTTCTGGGCCGGGCGCAAGGCCGCGTTCCCGGCGGTGGGGCGACTCGCGCCCGATTACTACTGCATGGACGGCACCATCCCGCGCGCGCAACTGCCACACGTGTTGAAACGCATCAGCGAGATGAGCACGGAATATGGTCTGGCGGTCGCCAACGTGTTCCACGCTGGCGACGGCAACCTGCATCCGCTGATCCTGTTCGACGCCAACCAGCCCGGCGAATTGCACAAGGCCGAACTCTTCGGCGGCAAGATTTTGGAGCTGTGCGTCGAGGTCGGTGGCACCATCACCGGCGAACACGGTGTTGGGCTGGAGAAAATTAACCAGATGTGCGCGCAGTTCAGTACACCCGAGCTGGTGCGTTTCCACGAGGTGAAGGCCGCGTTCGATCCGGACACACTGCTTAACCCCGGCAAGGCCGTGCCCGAACTGCACCGCTGCGCCGAGTGGGGCGCGATGCACATCCACGGCGGCCAGTTGCCGCATCCCGAGCTGCCGAGGTTCTGATGCTG
>JAABQE010000162.1 GCA_011391655.1 Hydrogenophilales bacterium | reverse complement strand
GACTTTGCCACCATCGTCGATGCCATCCGTCTCGGGCGGCGCATCTACACCAACCTGCACAAGGCGATGGCGTATGTGCTCGCGGTGCATGTGCCCATCGCCGGCATGGCGCTGCTGCCCTTGCTGTTCGGTCTGCCGCTGGTGCTCGCGCCGGTGCATATCGTGTTTCTCGAACTCATCATCGATCCTGCCTGCTCCATCGTGTTCGAGGCCGAGCCGGAGGAACGCGACAGCATGAAACGGCCGCCACGGCGGTCGGATGCCCCGCTGTTCAATCTGCGCACACTGCTGCTGTCGCTGCTGCAAGGCGTGACCCTGTTTCTCGCCGTGGCCGCGGTGTATGCCATCGCGCTGCAACGCGGGCAGGGAGCGGACGAAGCGCGCGCATTGACGTTCGCCACACTGGTGATCGGCAACCTATGGCTGATCTTGATCAACCGCTCCTGGTCGAGCACACTTCTGACGTCGCTGCGCACGCCCAATCCTGCGTTGTGGCGAGTGATCGGCGGCACCCTCGGTTTCCTTACGTTTGTGCTCTATGTGCCGGGGCTGCGGGAATTGTTCGGCTTCACGTATCTGCACGTAACCGATCTGTTGCTGGCATTCGTAGCCGGCGCGACGGGAATCGTGTGGTTCGAATTGTTCAAGTGGGCGAAAGGGAACGGACTGAACAGAAAGCCTTCCTGACGCCCGGGGCTTCCGTGACTCAGGCAGCGCAGCGGTGAGCCGCCCCGGCCTGGTACAAATAAACCATTCAGCCCGGTACAAACGTTAAAGTCCGGTGGCTGGCTGTCGTTAAAGGTCAGCCAGCACAGAAAAACCCGTTCCTCTCGCTGGCCATCTCAATAACAAGGAGATCAGCCATGCGCACCACGCAATATCTGACTGCAAAAAATCAAATCAGTGTGATCACGCCAGCCGGAGCAGGCCCCGTGCAGTGCCTGGAAACCTCAGCGGAGCGGGTTGCGGCCGTCATGGATGCACTGGATGACGTCGGCAGCCTGATTTCGAGTCAATGTTTTTCCCATCCCGACGCGTTAACGCAGGACAGCATCACGGCCTACGCCCTGGCGCTGATGCAGCTGCGCGAGTGCGCCTGCGCGGCAGGGCTCGGACGCCTGACCAAAGCCTGCGATGCGCTAGCGGTGACAGTTGCACGGCTGATCGAGGACAAAGACTGCGCCTGCCGCAACAAGTGCGAGGCGCTGACACGATTTGTCACCCATGCGCATGCCATGCTCCAGCTGTCAGCCGACACGACACCCCATCGCACGCTGCCGGTTGGCGCTGCCCATACCCTTGCCAAGAAGGCGATCATTGGGGCGGGACGCTATTCGTCGCTGCGCGCGCCCGGCACTGACCATGGAATTCATTCAACCGGGCTGATCCGGTCAGGCGCAGCCTGCACTCATGCGCGGGAGGAAACGGCAACGGGCAGGTTAACGGCTTCGGTGGACGGAGCACCCGCTAGCGCCAGCTTATAAATCCGTTGCAAATCGTCTTCGCTGACGTCAACAAAGGTGTCGAGCTGCGACAGGGCGTATACCAGATTACCGTGCGGAATCATGCCGGCTTCGCCCGCCTTGTTCGCCGATTGCGCACGACGATGCCAGCATTGCGGATAGCGCCGCCAGGCAAACGGATAATTGAACACGACCGCCACCGCCAATAGCACAACCACATTCAGCAGCACTGGGCTGAGCACATAGCCATACCCCAGCGCATGCACGGTTTCACCGCCCAGCACAGCATACAAAGCCGTCGCGCCGCCCGGCGGGTGCAGGCAACGCAGCGTGTACATAGCGGCAATCGACAGCGCAACCGCCACCGAAGCGGCCACCATCGGGTCGTGACCCAGCCAGCGCGCGCACGTCACCCCGATTACGGCCGAAACCAGATTGCCACCCAGCACCGGCCACGGCTGCGACAGTGCGCCATGCGGTGCGGCAAACAGCAACACCGCCGTTGCTCCCATCGAGGCCACCGCCAGCACCCCGCCGTGTGCGCCCATCCAGTAATGGCCGACCCACAGCACCATCAGTATGCCGACTAGGCCACCGCCGGCTGAAATCCAGTGTTCACGCTCGGAAACCGAGTAAGCCAGTTTACGTACCATTCGTGTGGGTCCTTATGTTGCTGCCGGAAAAACCCGACCAGGCGTGTCGATCCGGCTGTGTTCGCCTGCCTGGCTCGTGCTGCGGTTCAACCCGTGCTCCAGGCGCGGGGACGCCGCATGCCGGCGATCTTGCATGCCTGCTTGACGTAGCCGTAAGGGAACAACATAAACAGCTGCTTTTGCGCCTCGCGTCCCATGCGTTCGGCCAGATGCTTGATGACAAAGCGGGCATCGGCGGCAACCTGATGCTCTTCGTAGAACTCGCGCATGAAACACAGCACGTCCCAATGGTCATCGTTGAGCTGGATGTTTTCGTCCTGCGCCAGCACTTCGGCTACCGCCTCGTTCCAGTCACCGGGCTCGATCAGATAGCCCTCCGCATCGCGCTCGGGCATCACGGTCATATTTTCAGTCATGGCTTCCATTACAAACCCCTGAAATTAACGATGAGGCCAGTTTAGGGATTCCATAACCATCCATCCAACGATATATTTTGCTATCTAATATCGAAAAACCCGATAGATGCGCCATGGACACCGAACTCGCCCGTACCTTTTTGATGGTCGCCGCTACCGGCAACTTCGTCGCTGCGGCCAGCCGCCTGCATGTCACGCAATCGACCGTGAGCGCCCGCATCCACACCCTGGAAACCTCGCTGGGTGCGCGTCTGTTCCAGCGCGGGCGCAACGGCGCTGAGCTGACGCCGTCCGGCAAGCGTTTCCTGC
>JAABQE010000161.1 GCA_011391655.1 Hydrogenophilales bacterium | reverse complement strand
AACGTGGACTTGCCGCAGCCGTTGGCACCGATCAGGCCATAGCGGTTGCCGTCGCCGAACTTGACGTTGACGTTCTCGAACAGGGGTTTGGCGGCAAATTGCAGAGTGATGCTGGAAGCGGTAAGCACGGGGAAATCCTGGAAGGCGACGGGAAAAGCGCCGCATTTTAACATCTTGCTCACCGCGCCCATGAGGGGCCGTGGCGTGTGCGGCTAGCGGGTGCCCTGCAGCGCGGGGTGGTCGGCGACCGGCCGGCCCAGATGGTAGCCCTGCACCAGGTCGACGCCGAAATGACGCAACAGGTCCAGTGTCGGTGCGTCCTCGACGTATTCCGCGACCACCGACTTGCCGAGGCCGAGTGCAACGCTGACCATCGCCTGCACAAACACCTGGTTGTCGGGATCGTTCGCCAGGTTGGAGATGAACATGCCGTCGATCTTGATGGTGTCGACATGCAGGTGCTTGAGGTAGGCAAAGGATGCGAAGCCGACCCCGAAGTCGTCGAGGCATATCCCGCAGCCGAGTTCGCGCAGCGCTTCGATCAGGCGCTGTGCGTCGCTCAGGTCCGACACGGCAGCCGTTTCGGTGATTTCGACGATCAGGCGGCTCGGGGCGACGCCGCGATCGCGCAGTTCATTGCCGATGAACTGCGGCAGGCCGGGTTCGGACACCGAACGCCCGGACAGGTTGACTGCGATCGGCGGCGTGGCGGGATTGACCGCCTGCATGCGCAGCACTTCGCGGATCACCCAGCGGTCGATGTCGAGGATGCGTCCGCTTTTTTCGGCCAGCTGGATGAAGTGGGCCGGCATGATGAGCTGATCGGATCGTTCCTCGTCGACCATGCGGATGAGCGCTTCCAGATGCGTCAAGGCGCCGTCTTCGGTACGGTACACGCCCTGGAAATGCAGCTTGAACAAGCCGTTTTCGAGCGCGTTGCTGATGCGTTCGCCCCACGACAGGCGGTCGCGTATTTCGCTGTGGGCATCGGTGTCCGCACGATAGACGCGCCAGGTGTTCTTGCCCGCATCCTTGGCCTGATACATGGCGATGTCGGCGCGCGCGACCAGGTCGTCGGCACTGGCCGCTTGCGTCGGATAGTAGGCGATGCCCAGGCTGGAGGTCACCCGCAGATTCTGTCCCTCGAAGTGGAAGGGAATCTGCGCGATCGCGCGTACCACCCGCTCGGCCAGCACTTCGGCTTCGCTGCCATGCACGGTAGGCAGCAGGATGGCGAATTCGTCACCCCCCAGCCGCGCCAGCACTTCGTTGCGCCGAACCAGAGCGCCGATTTCGCCCGCCACCCGGATCAGCAGCGCGTCGCCGGCGCGATGGCCGTAGGTGTCGTTGATGCTCTTGAATTCGTCGAGGTCGAAGAACATCACCGCGCACTGGCCATGCTGGCGGTCGGCTTCCAGCAGGGTGCGCGTCAGTTCGTGCTGGAAGCGGTGGCGGTTGTACAGCCCCGTGAGCGCATCGCGCTCGGCCAGATGCACCAGTTGTTCGGCGGTCTGGCGCTCGCGGGTGACGTCCTCGTAAATCCACAGGTGTCCGATGAAGCGGCCTTCGCGGTCGCGGACCGGATAATCGAGTTCGGTGATGAAGCGGCCATCGGCCATCTGGATTTCATAGCTGCCGGACGCTTCGTGGGCTTCCAGCGCCGACCGCAAATGGCGGGAAAAATGGTCCGGGCGTGCGAGATTCGAGGCAGCCCGGGCCAGCACTTCATGCACCGGCAGGCCAATCAGGATCGTTCCCGATTCGATCAGCCACATCCTGTCGAAGGCGGGGTTGTGATAAATCACTCGCCCGTCCGCGGCGACAAACAGAATGCCCAGGTTCATGGCAGACAGCAGCGAGAGCAGGCGGGCGCGTTCCTGCTCGGTTTCTTGCAGAAAGCGGGTTTGCAGGCTTTCCGCGTCGCGCAGTTCGCTGATGGCGCGGCGCAGGTTGGCCTCGGTTGCCTTGATATCGTCGATGCTGTGGATGCTGGCGCGGATGCCCTGATAGATGCCTGCGTGATCATGAATGGGCTGCCAGTTCACCTGCGCCCAGAAATGGCCGCCGTCCTTGCGGCAGATGCGGCAGGAGTAACCCTGGCCGGAGGTGCCGTGCAGGGCCTGGCGCAATTCGGCATCGGCTGCTGCGCGGTCTTCGCGGTGGATGATGTCCGCCGGGAAATTCATCTGGGTCATGCATGCGTGCACGGTGTAGCCCAGCATGCGCTCGACCGAAGGATTGACCCACAACAGCGCGCCCTCGGGTGACAGCCAGAATTCCAGGTCATGGGTGTAGTCGGCGATGGCGTGAAACCGCGCCTCGTTTTCACGTGCCCGTTCGACGTTGAATCGGACCGCTTCGGCCATGCGGTTGAAGGTGCCGATCAGCTGGCCGATCTCGTCCTCCCCTTCGCCCGCCAGCTTGATATTCAGGTCGCCCTGTTCCATCCGTTTGCTGGCGCGCGTCAGCGCCTCGAAGCGACGGATCACCCCGCCGGTCGACAGGGCCAGCAGGATGCCGGTCAGCAGGAGCGCGGCCGCGGCGATGATCAGGCTTTGCCGGATATAGCGCATGCGCGCTTCCTGGATGAAATCGCCCGACAGGATCAGGACCACTTCGCCGTAGTGCTGGCCGGCCAGCGCGATCCGTTGCACCCGATGAAAATCGTTTTCAGTACCGCCGCTGCCGGTGAGATGAAGGACACGGTTGCTGCTGTCGCGCACCTCGATCATTTTCAGCCCGTCATTCCGTTGCAGGGACTCGGCGATATCACGCACGCTGGCGTCGTCCTGTTGCGCCAGCGCCCCAAGCAGGGCCGCCTCCAGCGTTTTTGCGACATCAT
>JAABQE010000160.1 GCA_011391655.1 Hydrogenophilales bacterium | reverse complement strand
AGCCGCAGGGCGCTGACAACCTGCACGAGGTGAGACTGGGTCAACTGGTGGGTGCGGTCTGGCGCAGCACGGCAGACGGGCGTTTGGCACGCGGTGAAATCCGCTTTGGCGGAACACCCGTGTTGCCGGCCGAGCCTGGCTTGCGTTTGGCCGGCAGTGGGCGCGGTCTGGATATCAGTGGCTGGATGGCCTTGCTGCCTGAGCGTGAAGGCGGTGAAGGCCGTGAGCGTATTCCGTTGTCAGCGATGGATTTAAGCTTTGATACGCTCGATCTCATGGGGCGGCGTTTTCGGAATGTCCGCCTGCTGGGAAGCAGCCGCAACGGCATTCTGCGCACCCAGGTGAGTGGCCACGAGGTCAATGGCGTGCTGAACTATCGTCCTGCGGGTACGCAACCTGCGCGCGTGTCGGCGCAGTTCAAGCAACTGACCATTCCGGATGTGACATCCACCCCCGGCACCGTGGCGGGGGTGATCAATATGAAGGCCGCTGCGTTCCCGCTGCTGGAAGTGACGGTAGACGATTTCCGCTTGCAGGAACGTGCATTGGGACGCCTGGACGTGCAGGCGCATGGCACTCCGCAGGGACTGTTGATCGACAATCTGCAGCTGACCCACCCCGACAGCGTGTTTCGCATGAACGGCGTGTGGCACGATCAGGGCTTGAGCGAAACACGTGCGGACCTGAACCTGCACGTGCTGGATGCGGGCAAATTCCTGACCCGATTTGGTTTTGCCGATACGCTCAAGCGCGGCACGGTCGATATTGCTGGCCATGTCAGTTGGGAAGGTTCGCCTGCCGATTTCGGCTTGGGTACGCTGGCCGGACAACTTGATTTCACGGCTAAAAACGGACAGTTTCTCAATATCAATCCCGGAGTCGGCAAGCTGCTCGGCGTGTTGAGCCTGCAATCTCTGCCACGCCGGTTGAACTTTGATTTCCGTGATATCTTCAACAAAGGCTTTGCCTTCGACGATATTCATGCCGATTTGCGCATTGCGCGGGGCGTGGTGTATAGCGATGATTTCAAGATGCGCGGGCCGGCCGCCAAGGTCAATATGTCAGGGCTGGCCGATCTCAATCAGGAATCAGTGCAACTGCGGCTGAAAGTGATCCCGAAATTGTCTGAAGGCGTGGCGGTGGCAGGTGCGCTGATCGGTGGGCCACTGGTGGGTGTGGGTGTGCTGGCCGCGCAGAAGCTGATGCGCGACCCGATTGAAGAAGCCATCAGCCAGAGTTTTATGGTGACGGGGTCGTGGCTGGCCCCTGAAGTGACCCGTTTAGCCAAAACCCAAACCAAACCAGACGCGCAGGCGACTGAACCTTGATTGTGGAACCTGTTCATGACGACCAAAAAAATCACGCAACCCATCCCCGCTAAATTCAGCCCGGCCAAATCCAGCCCGGCCAAACCCATCCCGGCCAAATCCAGCGTGGCGCGTCCCAAAGGGGCCCAGGTCAAGAAATCGGCACCGCAGGCCGAGACAGCTCGGGTGGCGGCCATCCAGATGGCATCTGGCGCCAACGTGTCGGCGAATCTGGCCGAAGCCGAACAGCTTATCGAACTGGCGGTCGATGCGGGTGCGCGGCTGGTCGTGCTGCCCGAATTTTTCTGCATCATGGGGCTGAAGGATAGCGAAGTGGTGAAAGCGCGCGAGGCAGAAGGCACTGGCCCGATTCAGGCATTTCTCTCCCGCATGGCCAAAAAACACCGCATCTGGCTGATTGGTGGCTCGGTGCCGCTGGAAGCCAGCGTGGCGAACAAGGTGCGCAACAGTTGCCTGGTGTTTGATGATCGCGGCAAACAGGTGGCGCGCTACGACAAAATCCACCTGTTCGGACTCAACCTCGGCAACGAGCATTATCAGGAGTCCAAGCTGATCGAGCCGGGCGACACGGTCGTGGTCATCAACAGCCCATTCGGCCGCATCGGCCTGTCGATTTGTTACGACCTGCGCTTTCCCGAGCTGTACCGCGCCATGCCGGATGTCGATATCATCGTGGTGCCGTCCGCGTTTACCGCGACCACCGGCCGCGCCCATTTCGAAACCCTGATCCGCGCGCGCGCCATCGAAAACCTGGCTTATGTGATCGCCCCGGCGCAGGGCGGCTACCATCTGTCCGGTCGCGAAACCCACGGCGACAGCATGATCGTCGACCCCTGGGGCGTGGTGCTGGATCGCTTGCCGCGCGGCTCCGGCGTGGTCATCGCCAACATCAACCCGGCCTACCAGGCCAGCTTGCGCAATAGCCTGCCCGCGCTTAAACACCGCTTCATCCAATGTGAGCAGATCGAAACCGATGTCGCCGAGCGACGCGTGTCGATCAAGCGCGAGAAACCCGCTAAGTAACCCAGTAACCCGTAATTCCGAACCTTCAGGTAACAGTGATGAACCCCATCGATGCCTTCGTACCGATTCAAACCGCCGAACAGCTTTTCCAGTCTGCCGAAGCCACGCTGCTGACCCCCAACGGTCTCGACGCCGACAAGCTCGCGCCGGTGTTTTCGCGCCTGATGTCGCACGACGTCGATTACGCCGACCTGTATTTCCAGTACTCGCGCTCCGAAGGCTGGAGCCTGGAAGAAGGCCAGGTCAAATCCGGCAGCTTCAACATTGACCAGGGCGTCGGCGTGCGCGCGATCTCCGGTGAAAAAACCGCCTTCGCCTATTCCGACGACATCAGCCTCGACGCGCTCGGCGCCGCAGCCGACGCCACCCGCGCCATCGCCCGCGCCGGGCAGCAGCGGCAGACTGCCGTGGCGCGCCGCGGCGACAGCCGCCTGCTGTATAACGCCGTCGATCCCTTGGTGAGCATGCAGGATGCCGACAAGGTGGCGTTGCTGGAGC
>JAABQE010000159.1 GCA_011391655.1 Hydrogenophilales bacterium | reverse complement strand
CATTGCCGAGGTCAGCGCGCGCTTCACGCTGGACGCCATGCCCGGCAAGCAAATGGCGATCGATGCCGACCTCAACGCCGGCTTGATCGACGAGGACGAAGCCCGCCGCCGTCGTGCTGAAGTTGCGCAGGAAGCCGACTTTTTCGGGTCGATGGACGGCGCCTCAAAATTCGTGCGTGGCGACGCCATCGCCGGCATCCTGATTTTGCTGATCAATATCGTCGGCGGTCTCATCATCGGTTTGATGGAACACGACATGTCGCTGGCCGATGCTGCGCGCAACTACACCCTACTGGCGATCGGCGATGGCCTGGTGGCGCAGATTCCAGCACTGGTGATTTCAATTGCGGCGGGTCTGATCGTCAGCCGGGTCAGCACCGATGAAGATATCGCAGGGCAGGTGCTGTCCAATATCTTCAACAAAACCCAGGCGCTGTTCATCACCGCTGCCATTATTGGCATGATGGGCATGATTCCCGGCATGCCGCACTTCTCTTTCCTGCTGCTGGCGGGAGGCATGGCCTGGCTGGCCTACAAGGGTAGCAAACCGAAGGTGGAGGCGCCGCTGGATGTGCAAAGCGCACCTGTCGCGACGGTCGAGTCTCAGGAAGCCAGCTGGGAAGATGTTGCACCGATCGACACCCTGGGGCTGGAAGTGGGCTATCGCCTGATTCCACTGGTGGACAGCGCGGCTGACGGCGAACTGGTGCGTCGCATCAAGGGCATCCGCAAAAAATTCGCCCGCGAAATCGGCTTCCTGCCGCCTGCCGTGCACATTCGGGACAATCTCGAAATCAATCCGAACAGCTATCGCATCACGCTGAAAGGCGTGGAAATCGGCAGCGGCGAAGTGCGCACCGGGCTGTTCCTGGCGATCGATCCGGGCAACATCACGGCGACCTTGCCAGGCGTGGCCACGCACGATCCCGCGTTTGGCCTGCCTGCCGTGTGGATCGAGGCCGAGTTGCGCGACCAGGCCCAGGCATTGGGTTACACCGTGGTGGATCCCGGTACCGTGATCGCCACCCACCTCAACCATCTGGTGACGCAGCATGCGTCCGAGCTGCTGGGACGTCAGGAAACCCAGGCACTACTCGACCACCTGGGCAAAAGCGCGCCCAAACTGGTGGAAGACCTGGTGCCGAAGATGCTGTCGCTTTCCACCGTACAAAAAGTGCTGCAAAACCTGTTGATCGAAGGCGTGGCGATCCGCGATATGCGCACCATCATCGACACCTTGCTGGAAGATGCCGCACGCGTACAGGACCCGAGCGAACTCACCGCACGGGTACGGGTCGCGCTGGGACGCTCGATCGTGCAGCAGATTTATGGCTCGGTCGGTGAACTGCCGGTGATTGCGCTGGATCAAGGCCTGGAGCGTTTGCTGATGCAGACCCTGCAAGCCGGCAGCGACGCGACCGCGATGGAGCCCGGCCTCGCCGATGCCCTGCTGGAACGCACCCAGACTTCGACCCAGCGGCAAGAAGCGCTGGGGCATCCCCCGGTATTGCTGACGCCCGCTGTGCTGCGTCCCTTACTCGCCCGTTTTTTGCGGCGCACCGTGCCGCAACTCAAAGTGCTTTCGCACGCTGAAGTACCCGAAGGCAAACATATCAAAGTCACTTCCCTTGTAGGAGGAGCAGCATGAACGTCAAACGTATTGTCGCCAAAACATCCCGTGAAGCCATGCGCCAGTTGCGCGAAGTGCTCGGGCCCGATGCCATCATTCTCTCGAATCGCACCGTCGATGGCGGGGTCGAGGTGCTGGCGATCCCGGCGGAAGACATTGCTGCGATGGCCCCGCCGGTGGTGGATATGCCCACTCCAAGCCCGACGCCGGCGCCGGCTCCACGGGACACGACGGCGGACATGCAATCCGAGCCGAATCCGGAAGTCAGCTTCAAACGCCGCCTGGTCGAGCGGGTTGCCGTGCCCAGTGAGGACGGTGCCCAGCTGGCCAAAAGCGTCATCAGCGAAATCAAGATGATGCAGATGCGGCTGGAGAATCAACTGGCTGACCTGGCCTGGCGCGACCTGCCGGGGCGCGACCCATCGGGTGCTACCTTGATGCGTGACATGCTGGCCGCAGGTTTCAGCGCCACCCTGGCGCGCGAGCTGCTGGACAGCCTGCCGCGCGGCGAAGCGCGCGGGGATACCGAACAGGCGCAGGTCTGGATGCGCAACACGCTGATGAAGCGGTTGCAGGTGATGCAGAACGAAACCGACATGCTCGACGGCGGCGGCGTGTTCGCCCTGATGGGGCCGACCGGGGCGGGTAAAACCACCACCACCGCCAAGCTGGCCGCGCGTTTTGTCGTGCGCCACGGCGCCAGCAAACTGGCGCTGCTCACCACAGACAGCTACCGGATTGGCGGCCACGAGCAACTGCGCATTTACGGCAAGATTCTGGGCGTGACCGTGCACGCCGTGCGCGACGCAGCCGATCTGCGCATTGCGCTAAAAGAGCTGCGCAACAAGCACACCGTGCTGATCGACACCGTCGGCATGAGCCAGCGCGATCAGGCAGTGGCTGAACAGGTCGAAATGCTGTGCCAGGCCGAGCACCCGATCAAACGCCTGCTGCTGCTGAACGCCACCAGCCATGGCGACACGCTGGACGAAGTGGTGCGTGCCTACCAGTCGCGCGGTCTGGACGGCTGCATCCTGTCGAAGGTCGATGAAGCGGCCAGCCTCGGACCCGCGCTCGACTGCGCGATCCGCCACCAGCTGAATGTGCATTATCTGGCGACCGGCCAACGGGTGCCCGAAGACCTGCATCTGGCCAATCGCCAATACCTGATTCATCGCGCGTTCAAGACGCGAACTCTATCCTCGCCGTGGCAGCTCGACGACAGCG
>JAABQE010000158.1 GCA_011391655.1 Hydrogenophilales bacterium | reverse complement strand
GGCGCTGCAGGTCGCTCAATTCAGCAACCCGTTCATTGAGCAGTTTGTGGTACTGATGCTTGGATTTGTAGGCCGGTGCAACCCGGGTCGGCCACTTTTCGAGGCAGACGCTTTCGCCTTCCTGAACCCTGTAATCCGTTGGTTTGATCTTCATCCTAGTTTGTCCTTTAGTCACCTGTGTTCGCTCAGGGCTTCGAAACCAGATATGACATCGAACAGTTCCTCGTCGATGCTGCTCTGGCGCAAGCGGTGGTAGGCGACGTTGCGGTCGGCCAGCAGTTCGTTGATGTTCTTGTCGGCACGTTGCATCGCCGCCAGGCGACTGGCATTCTCGCTGGCGAGGGATTCGGCACAGGCGCGGAAGATCGAGACGAAAAGATATTCACGGAGAATCGCCCGCAAGGTCGCCGTGCTGTCGCCAACCGGCTCGGGCAGGTATTTTGTCGGCCAGGTTTGCGTCAACAACTTGAGGCGCCAGGTGTTGTCGAGCGGCAAGAGGCGTTGGCCGATCGGCACATAAGTCGCGGCAGAGTCAGGACGGTTATAGAACAGCCGCAGTTCGGCGCTACCCTCCTGCGCCAGGAATGTCTCGCTCTCCAGCAGAATCCGGCCCACCAGCGGCGTGATGGCCCGGACCGAATTGGGCAGGTTGAACAGCCCGACAGGCGACAGGCCGGCGTCCGTCAGGCGGGCATGCACGCGTTGTCCGATGGCCCACACCTGGTGTTCGCCAGGCAGGGCGGCGAGTGTCTTTATCGCGTGGTCGGCCACGATTTCGTTGAATCGGCCCACCAATCCCTGGTCGGTGCCGAACACGATTGCGCATACTGCAGTGCTACTGGCGGCATCGGCCTGCGCCTTCCGGTTATCCGACCCGACGGCAGGGTTGCTGTGGCGAAAGCAAACGCCCAAACCCAGTTCGATGCAACGATAGTAGCCGGCCAGGGCGCGCGCCGACTGTTCGAATTGGCCGATATTGGCCGCCGCGAGCGCCTTCATGGTGCGTACCACGGACTGCAAATCGCGTGCGCCGGCGATCTTGCGCCGCAGGCTTGCCGCCGTGTCACTCATGGCACGTTGCCGGACTTTCCCGTCATTCCTGCGGCTTTCTTGATTGCTGCGCGCGTCCCAGCGTGCTTTCGATCATTCGCGTCATTTTGTCCACCGCACCATGCAGCGCCTGGATCAGGTTCGACGCCGTATGTGTGACTGCGATGGGCTGACGGCCTTCGAGGCGCGCCTCAAGCAGGCAGCGTTTGTCGTTTTGTCCGCTCTTGTCGGCGTTTTCGTCACTAAGATGGACCTCCACGCGAGTGATGTGTTCGCTGAAGCGGCTCAGGGAGCTCTGCACTGTATTTTGGAACTGTGCCAACGTTGCTTCATGGACTTCAAAGTTGTGGTTAACGTTGATCTGGATCTGCATGCCGTTCTCCTCTGGTGATCATGGACTGCGCCGACTGCAGCGCAAGTTAGGAATTCGTTTCGGGCAAAAAGGCTTTGAGCGCCTTGCGGGCAATCTGGCCGACGCTTGCCCGTTCTTAACCGCTCAGGCCGTACGCAGTTCAAGGCGCACTCTCGGTTCCGCCGGTGTGTCGGCCAACGTAATCTGATTGGGCGGCACCTGCCCAAACACCGCGCGAGCGCGAGTAGGCTGACATTACAACTTGAGGTTGGCACTTGCCTTCAGCAGCAGCGCGCGAACCTTCTTTGCCTGCTCGGGACAGAACTGATTCACTTCTTTCTTTGTGCGACGATCCACGCCACGAGACCCGCCACCACGATGACAACCAGGATCGGCCCCCACATCCCGCCGAAGCCATAGCCGCCCATCCAGCCCGCACCATAGCCACCCATCATGCCACCAGGAGCGTGGCCATTCTGCTGTTGGGCCTGTGCACTTGCGATCATCATCGGTCCGCCGATCAGCAAGGTGGCACTCAAGACCTTACAAAGATTCATGCGTTTCATGACTGAACTCCATTCAGGGTTGTTTATAGGTGTGTGTTCGTAACCGGCCGCAAGACTCGTCGGCGGTATCCGCCTGACCCATTGCAGCAATACTTTTTTACAGGTCGACTTGTCCAGAGTCGGTGCGCTGGCGCGCGCAGTGCCTTGACGGGTTCCGTTGCGTCAAACTCGATTGACGCTCGTCAGAGCCAGCCTCATGGCGTTCGGCATATTCCTCGCGGTGGGCTTCCTGCTCATCGTCGCCCTGGTTACCAGTACCATGCTCGCGGTGGGTCGGCGGCTGGCATGCCGTGGTGGATTCCTGGTCCTGCCCTCACAGCGATTTGGTCGAGGGATCCTCTGCCGGCGGCAGCAGATTTTCCCCACCCTTCAAGGGCTGCGCCTGGCGCGCCTGCGCCTCGATCACGATGGCTTCGCTGTATAGACCGGCTTCGGCCTCGGTGGAGACGGCATCGGTGTCCTCCGCCGGCGCCGCGACCGGGCGCAGCGGTTGAGGCCCGGTGTTACCCGCCGCAGCCAATGCGCGGTCGATCATGGTGACGGGTACGCCCTGCGGGAAAATGACCTCGCGCGCATCGTCGGGCATCATGATGCCGTGCTCCTGGAAGGCCCGCTTGACGAGCCGGATAACCGATGAGCGGACCTTCAACCAACTGTGTTCGCGACCGTTCAGCCAGAAGTAGACCCGCAGGTTGACAGCCGACGGCCCGAGGCTGTCAACCAGCACCGAGGGCTCCGGATCCTGCAGGACCGCCGGGTGCTTGGCCAACACCTGGCGAGCGACCTCCTGTGCCTCGGTGATCAGAACCGCGTAATCGATTCCAACGACGAAGTCCTCACGCCGGTTGGCACTGCTCGTGAAGTTACGCAAGTTGCTCTTATAGACGGCGGCA
>JAABQE010000157.1 GCA_011391655.1 Hydrogenophilales bacterium | reverse complement strand
TGGACATTCGTTTCGACGCCCGCCTGCCGCCGATCCACTCGATGTTGCGCACCGGCGCCGATCAGCAGATCTTCATTGAGGTCCTGGCACAACTAGACGCCCATCAGGTGCGCGGAATTTCCCTGACGCCAACCCAGGGATTGGCGCGCGGCATGTTGGTGGAAGACAGTGGCGGGCCCTTGCTGGCCCCGGTGGGGAAAGCAATTCTTTCGCGCATGTTCGATGTATTTGGCAACGTCATCGACCGCAAAGCGGATTTGGCCGAAGTCGAGTGGCGTTCGGTGCATCGGGCGCCGCCATCACTTGCCCATCGCTCGACTCAATCTGAAGTCTTTGAGACCGGCATCAAGCTCATTGATGTACTGATGCCGCTGGAACGTGGCGGCAAGGCGGGCCTGTTTGGCGGTGCCGGCGTTGGCAAAACCGTGTTGTTGACCGAGATGATCCACAACATGGTCGGCCAGCACGAAGGTGTCAGCATTTTCTGTGGCATCGGCGAACGCTGCCGCGAGGGCGAAGAACTGTATCGCGACATGAAGACAGCCGGCGTACTCGACAACATGGTGATGGTGTTCGGGCAGATGAACGAGCCGCCGGGCGCCCGCTTTCGGGTGGGGCACGCGGCGTTGACCATGGCCGAATATTTCCGCGACGACGAACATCGCGACGTGCTGCTGCTGGTGGACAACATTTTTCGCTTCATTCAGGCCGGCATGGAGGTCTCCGGGCTGATGGGCCAGATGCCGGCCCGTCTGGGCTACCAGCCAACAATGGGCACCGAACTGGCGCAATTCGAAGAGCGCATCGCCAACACCGATACCGGTGCCATTACGTCAATCCAGGCCGTTTATGTGCCGGCCGACGATTTTACGGATCCCGCCGCAGTGCATACCTTCTCGCACCTTTCCGCATCCATCGTGCTGTCGCGCAAACGGGCCAGCGAAGGGCTGTACCCGGCTATCGACCCGCTGCAATCGAATTCGAAAATGGCGACACCCGGTGTCATCGGTGCCCGCCACTACGCGCTGGCCCAGGAAATCCGCCGTACGCTGGCCCAGTATGCCAACCTCAAGGACATCATCGCCATGCTTGGTCTGGAGCAGTTGTCGAGTGAAGACCGCAAGGTCGTGGCGCGGGCCAGACGATTGGAGCGTTTTCTCACCCAGCCATTTTTTACCACCGAACAATTTACCGGCCTCAAGGGCAAACTGGTCAGTCTGGATGATGCCCTCGACGGCTGCGAGCGCATTCTGCGCGATGAATTCAAGGATGTGCCGGAAAGCGCGCTGTACATGATCGGGTCCATCGCCGAGGCGATTGATAAAGCGCCCAAGGAGGACAAACATGCCGTCAGCCAGCATGCGGCTTAAGGTGCTGCTGCCCTTCAAGGTCTTCGCCGAAAAGCGCGATGTCCTGCGCATCGTTGCCGAGTCGGGCAGTGGTTCCTTTGGCCTGCTGCCGAACCGTCTCGACTGCGCTGCCGCCCTCGTGCCCGGCATCTTGACCTACGAAACCAAATCTGGTGGCGAGGTCAGTATTGCGGTCGACGAAGGTGTGCTGGTCAAAACCGGCGACGAGGTTCTGGTTGCTGTGCGCAATGCCATCGGCGGCCTCGAACTCGGGGAACTTCATAAGGCTATCGAGCAGGAGTTTCTGAGTTTGGACGCACAGGAGCAGACCGTTCGCGCGGTACTCGCCAAAATGGAAGGTGACCTCATTCGTCGCTTGGCAAGCCTGAATCATGACTGACACAGGCGACAAGTCCGCTGCGGGCAAGACCCGGTTCAGCCAGCAGGTGGGCGCCAAAGCAGCGCGCAAGCTGAAGGCGCAGCGCCATGTGTCGCGCACGGTGTGGGCGGGCCTTGGCATGATGGGGCTGGTCGGCTGGTCGATAGCGATGCCTACCTTGCTTGGTGCTGCGCTGGGGATGTGGCTGGATGGTCGCTATCCGGGGGGGCGCTCGTGGACGCTGGCACTGCTGGTTGCTGGTTTGGCGCTGGGCTGTCTGAACGCCTGGCACTGGGTGGCCAGGGAAGACCGCGAAATCAGCGCACAGGATGCTGACGACAGTGAATGAACTACGACTTCTGTTTTCACTGCTGATCGGCGGGCTGCTCGGTGTCGTGTTCTTTGGCGGCTTATGGTGGACTGTGCAACATGCAATGTCGTCGGAGCGGGCGGCGCTCTGGCTTTTTGGCAGCCTGTTGCTGCGTACTGGAATCGTGCTGGGCGGGTTCTATCTGACTTGCGGCGACGATTGGCAGCGCTGGCTGGCGGCTTTGCTCGGCTTCGTTATGGCGCGCCTGGTAGTTACCCGGATCACTCTTCCGAACACTGAGAGAGCGGCGGGCCATCATGCAGCTTAGCCCCGACAACCTCGTCTTTTGGCAATACGGTTTGTTCAAGCTCAACGCCACCATCGCCTTCACCTGGGGCTTGATGCTGGTCTTGGCGCTGGGCTCCCATATCGTGACGCGGCGTCTGTCGAAAGAACTGGCGCGTAGCCGCTGGCAGAATCTGCTGGAAATCGTCGTGACCGGCATTGTCGCGCAGATCGGCGAGGTCGGCCTGAGTAAACCGCGCAGCTATCTGGCATTTATCGGCACCTTGTTCCTGTTCGTGGCAATGGCCAGCCTGTTCACCATCGTTCCCGGCTACGAGCCGCCAACGGGCTCCTTGTCGACCACCACGGCGCTGGCCATCTGCGTATTTATCGCCGTGCCCCTATTCGGCATTGCCGAGCAAGGGTTGGGCTCCTATTTCAACGCCTACCTGAAACCGACTTTCATCATGCTGCCCTTCAATATCATCAGCGAGCTCTCGCGGACCCTGGCGCTGGCTGCCCGCCTGTTCGGCAACATG